>JAUVUS010000459.1 GCA_030600865.1 Bacteroidales bacterium
TTATTGCAGGAATAGGCCCATCCATTGGACCCGAAGTTTATGAAGTAGGACCTGAACTTATTGAACAGTTTAATAAATTGTTTAGAGGAAATCAAATAATTACTCCAATTACAGACTCTGAAAAAGGATTTTTAAATCTATGGAAAACGAACAAACAAATTTTAATTGAATCAGGGATACCGGAAGATAATATAGAAATATCGGAAATGTGTACTTTTTCAAATCATGAATTATTTTACTCGGCCCGCAGAGATGGTGTAAAAACAGGCAGGCATGCAAGTGGAATAATGTTAAAATAAACGATCAATTAAATTTACTATTTTTACATTGAACAAATATTTTTGAATTATGCTAAGCAGAGAATCTAGAAATAATCCTGAAATACAAGACAAAAACAAATGGGTAAAGAAATTACAACAAGAAAGTTGGGAACTTGAATTGCTTGTTTCCGGTTTTTCAATAATATTATTGTCTAAATTAACAGAATGGCTACAAATTGTTCTTGAAAACATCCAATATGGACTTAATATGGATATTGAACTTTCAAAAGCGATTATGTTCTTCATGGGGGTTGTATTACTTGCATCTTATGCTTTAATAATTAACCTGGTAATTCATTTAATATTTCGTGGATTTTGGGTAGGAATTGTGGGATTAGGTTCAGTTGCCCCAAACACTGAGTTTCCAAAATTGAAATACAGTAAATTTTTTACTAAAAAACTTGAAAAAAAAGTAACAAAACTGGAGGACCTGGTAATAGTAGTTGATAAGATTTCCAGCCTTATCTTTACATTTGCATTTTTAATCATTTTCTTCCTTATTTCTGTCGGGCTATTTTTTGTCAGTACTCTTCTTTTAATAGAAATAGGGAACAGTTTTATTGATATGGCAAGTGGTACTTTATCTGATATCATAATGTACTCTGTTACTATAACATTATTGCTTTTCATTTTTTCCGGGCTTATTTATATGCTGGATTTTTTAACACTCGGCTTTTTCAAGAAATATAATTGGCTTTCTAAAATATATTACCCTGTTTATTACCTATTTGGCTGGATTACTTTATCGTTTCTTTACCGAACCCTTTATTATAATTTGATCTCAAAGTTTTCAAAACGAAAAGTTGGTTTAATTTTAATACCATACCTGTTAATAATAATAATTGTTCCTTTTTCTAATTTCGATCATCATATATATTATCCCGAAAAATCAGTAAGTTCACATATGAAGAATAATTATTATTCTGATTTACGTGCTGAAGATAACCATATAAATAAAGTTGACATCCCTTCATATATTATAACTGAAAACTTTTTACCAATATTTATTTCATATAAACCTCGTGATAATAGTCTTATTAAACAAGCTTTACCTGATCTTGACCCAATCAAAAATGAAGGATTTAATACCAATACTAAAGTAGAAATTAAAAAAGATGGCCTTTATCTTTCTGAGTCAGAAACCGAAGAAGATCAGGAAAAAACACTAAAATGTTTAACCGGTTTATATTATATTTACTTAAATGATTCTTTAATACAAAATCCTGAATTTTATTTTAAAACACATATAAATAAAGAAGAAAAGGGGATATTTACAGTTATTGATATAATTGATTTACCCAGGGGAAAGAATATATTAAAAATTAAAAGAATCAAATTCGAAGGCGATGAACAAATAATGGTAGATTATGCTGTTGTGCCTTTCTGGAAAGAATAATCAATGAAAACTTTTTGGCTCATACTTGTTACAATTGTTTGGGGATCGACATTTTTACTTGTTAAAGATACCGTTGCAACAGTTAATGAATATCTTATTGTTTTTATAAGATCTGCTTTAGCTTTTGTAGCTATGTTTATTTTCCAGTTACTTAAAAACAAAAAACAACTTTTAAACAAAAAAGCATTTGTATATGGTTCAATCTTAGGTGTTTTAATGGCAATGGCGTATGCTTCGCAAACCATAGGGTTGAAATATACAAGCACAGGTCATAGTGCCTTTATAACCAGTTCGGCTGTAATTGTTGTTCCGTTTATTTTATACTTTTTCTATAAATCTAAACTCAGCGAAATTGATTTTATAACCGTAACAATCGTTTCTCTTGGTTTATTTCTACTTACTTACGATTTTGAAACATCAATAAACCCTGGCGATTTAATAACTACAATTACGGCAATAACTTATGCCGTTCATCTTGTTTTAGCAGGCAGATATGTGAAAAAATCTGATACATTGTCTATTATTACTTATCAGTTTTTTGCCGCTTCAGTTGTAAGCCTTATAGCATGGTTATTTACTGATAACTTATCAATTCAAATTAGCATGAAAGCCGGATTGTCACTTCTGTATCTAGGCCTTATTGGAACTCTGTTTTGTTATTTTATTACTGTTTGGGTTCAGAAATATGTTTCTTCGTTAAAAGTAGTGATCATATTTTCACTTGAACCTGTTTTTGCAGCCATTTTCGGTTATTTTGTTATTCAGGAAATAATGAACTGGAAAGAATTAACAGGAGCTTTGTTAATTCTTGCAGGAATTATAATTCATAGTATCCTAAAAAACAAACGAATGAAATTCATTTTAAAACAAAATACTTGAGATTGATTTAAGAA
>JAUVUS010000030.1 GCA_030600865.1 Bacteroidales bacterium
CGGTTAATTAAACGATTTACACCTAATGTTACAATAATTTACGATGGTGCTGCAGGCGGAATAAAACCATCGCTTCCGGGTATTGATTTGGTGTTAGAGCAGGGATTAAATGTGCGGGTTCTTTTATTACCCGAAGGTGAAGATCCTGATTCTTTTGCAAAAAGTAAAAGTTCCGGTGAGTTAATAGAGTTTATTGAACAAAACGAAGAAGATTTTATAACCTTTAAAACACGCTTACTGTTTAATGAAGCTAAAAACGACCCTGTAAAAAAAGCAAATTTAATTTCTGATATTGTAAGATCTATTGCAGTAATTCCGGAAATAATTATTAGAACAGTTTATATTAAAGAATGTAGTAATATTCTAGAGATTGACGAAAAAGTTCTTTATGGTGAGATAAATAAAATACGCAGGAAAATTTTTGAGAAAGAATATAAAAGAACGATATCTCCTAATGAAAATTTTAAAACAGCTTCTCCTTCAGTACCATCATTTGTTGATGATGTGTATTCAGAGGCTCAGGAAAAAGAGATTATCCGTTTATTATTGCATTACGCTGATAAAACTTTATATACTTATCAGGAAGATAAATACGATGAACCTCGCAGTGTTACGGTTGCAGAATACACCATTAGTGAAATATTGAATGACGACCTTGAATTCAAAAATTTAATTTATAAGCAAATCTTTCAGGAATATCTTGATGTAGTGAATACCGAAAAGACTTTGGAAAGTAAGCATTTTATATATCATGTGGATCCGCAAATTAGCAAATTGGCTGCCGATTTACTGAGTTCGTCTTATACATTAAGTAAAATTTTCGAGAAGGGTGGTTTGCATATTGAGACTGAGGAAATGAAATTAAAACGAATTATTCCTGAAACAATAATAGCTTACAAACGAAAGATATTAGAAATGGCTATTGAAGAAGTGAATGGGAAATTAAAATTGGCACAGGAAAGTGATGCTTCTTTAGATGAAATCTTTCAGATACAATCAGAATCTAAAAAAATAAATACTATTCTAAATACTATTTCGAGAGAAAGGGGCTGGGTAAAGTTTAAATAAAAAATCCGGTTAAAAACTTAACCGGATTTTATGAAAACTAAATTATACCAATCAACTTACTATATCTGAGCTATTATCTCCATTTAAATTAGAATATATACAAGTTTACGCTTATTAAAGTGTTGATTGAAAAACTTGCTATTAGTAGGTCAGGTAGAAGAATCTATTTTTCGGATTTGCTATTTAGGAAAGTAAATTTATGAAGAAACCTGAACCTACCAGCAAGCAAAGTAATGTTAAGTTATTATTAATACTTAATTTAAGAGAGAAAATTGTTTAGCGGAAGTTAATTAATGTTAAAAGGTTTAAAGAAGTATTAAACAGAATGTTTTTTAAGGGAGAATTGTATTGTAGTGCCTTCGTTAGGTTTGCTGCTAATGTTAATTTTACCACCATTTTTTTCAACAAATTCTTTACAAAGAATAAGTCCCAAACCAGAACCTTTTTCGTTAGAAAGCCCCGGAGTGGAGTAATGTGTATCAATTCTAAAAAGTTTTTTCTGATCTTCTTCACTAATTCCTATTCCGGAATCTTTAACTGAATATTTCACAAATTCTTCACTGACGATACAGGAAATTTCAATTTCACCATTTTCGGGAGTAAATTTAACCGCATTCGAAAGTAAATTTCGAATAACGGTTTTTATCATATTTTCATCTGCAAATGCAATGGTATTTTTTTCAACATTTAATTTTAACCGAATATTTTTCGAATCAACTTTTCGCGTAATAAGTTCTATGTTTTCAGCTGTTAATGAATAAAGATCAATTAGTTTCGGAGAAAACCTTATTTCCCCCATCTGAGTTGATGACCAATCGAGTAAATTCTCAAGTAAATTGAATGTAGTTTGCGAAAGCTTATTTAGTTCTCCAATAAAACCTTTGGTTTGCTCTTTATTATATTCATCAAAATCATTAAATATTAAATTAGTTGAACCGGCCAAAGTACTTATAGGATTTCGAAGGTCGTGAGCAATAATTCGGAAGAATTTGTTTTTAGTGGCATTACTTAATGCAAGCTTATCTCTTTGTTCTTCGATTTCCAGATTTTGTTTTTCCAGTTTTTTGTTTTTAGCACTAATCCACTGGTTTGCTTCTTTAAGGTGTTCGGCTTGAACAAGAATTTCTTCTTTTTGCATTAATATTTCCTGTGTGCGCTCTATTACAATTTTTTCTAACTTATCTTTTTCCTTAATTAAACGATAAGTATACAAACGCACAATAAAAATAATAAATATAATTCCCAGAAGAATGTACCCGAGAATGGCAGCGAAGCTTCTATACCATGGTGGAAGTATTTTAAATTTAAACTCAGAAACAGGGCTTTCCAATGTATATAAATTCCTGGATTTAACCTTAAAAGTATAATCTCCTTTTCTTAAGTTAGTATATTCTTTTTTTGTTTCAGTGTTCCAGGGTGACCAGGTTTTATCGTATCCTTCTAAAAAGTAACTGTATTCATTTTTTGATTCAACTTCATAAAATGGTAACGAATAATTAAATGTTAAAGAATTGTTTTTAAAATCGAGGATAGTACCAATATTTATTTTAGAATCAGGGTTAATTATTAAACCGGCAGAGCTGGAATCAAGATCATTT
Source organism: Bacteroidales bacterium (assembly GCA_030600865.1). GTDB lineage: Bacteria > Bacteroidota > Bacteroidia > Bacteroidales > UBA12077 > UBA12077. The sequence continues at coordinate 2,667 of JAUVUS010000030.1, forward strand.
TCTATTTTTTTATAATTTGTCCCGTTGTAAATTAAAGAATCACCTGAAAGAACATTTCTGATCAACACCGGGTAGATGTTAAAATAATCTTTTTGATTTGTTACATAATATCTAAATGTTCCGTCGGTAGTGCTAAACCAAATCATTGAATCAGCCGTTTGGGTTGTAATGTAATAACGCGAAACGGTATTTTCTAAAACCCGATACCAGGATAAACTATCATACGGGAGGCCTTCCTCAACACTATCCATTGTTGCCGAATAAGGACGATTATTAATAATAAAACTATCTTCAGTATTGTTAAAAACAAAATAATCGTTAGCACTTAAATAGAATAGTTCTTTGTTGATTTTTGCAAACTGAACTGATTGTACCGATGGTAATCCATCAAGAGTGTTGTACAAATTAACAATATTGTGTTCTTGGTTAAGAAGAGGTTTTTTAATTCTGTAAACTCCCTTATAACTCGCACTTGCCCAAATGTTCCCTAAAGAATCTTCATTTATATCACGTATTTGATTATTAATATCAAACTTCATTCCTTGATCAGTCCATTTTCCGTTAGAGTAACTCATTAGGGCTATGCCATTAGCTAATCCAAGAAATATTTTGGAAGGATCTTTTTTATACTGATAAATTTTAAAAATTGCTTTGTAATCAGATATCTTTATTGATTTACCACCATTAATCTGAAAAAGGCCTGTGCTTGTAGCAACAAGAAGTAACATTTTATCTGAAGAAGGAGAGAAAAGCGCCTTTCGGTCATTTAATAATTCTTCGGTAGTTTTATAATTTGAATCAGGTAAAATAAAATATAAAAATCCCCAGGCTTGCTCAAATTTCCCTTTTACAGGTGTAAAATTATTGATGGAATAATTAATATCATCCTTTTCCCTTGTAGTATAATATACTCCTGAAACTGTAGATATATATAAATTATTGTTTAAACTGGCCACATCGGAAATGATTCCATTTATTCCTTTATCATCATTCCAATATCTAAAAGGAGATAAAATATCAACCCGGCAAATACCATTTGCAAGAGCCATCCATAAAGCCTGATCCTGTTGATAATAAAGGCGGTGAGCAGAACTTATAATACCAGTCGATTCATGGTTAATTACATCAACAACATCCCAGTTAGTATTAACAAGCAATACTCCTCCTGTTATTGTGCTCATTGCAAATAAATTATCAGAGATTTTAATTCCATGATAAAATGTGTTTTTGATAAAATAATTATTCAGATTTAAAGCATTAGTTGAAATATCCGAAAACGGTATTATTTGCACATCTTCACCTGAAACCTCATATAAAAACAAACCTTTTGTCCGAGTACATATAAGTAATTTATCGTTAAGAGGAAGTATAGAATGAATTCTTTTATCGGCAAAAAATTCTCCTTTTTGAATAAGAACCAATGAATCGTTTTTAAACTTTAATAAACCGTTGCCTATTTCCTGTACATATAAGTTTTTGTCAACTTTATGACTTAGATAGTATCGTTCTTTGTTTCTTTCCCAGCAATCAATTTTTTGATTTTTGTAACGAAATAAATAATTGTCGGTTAAAAAGAAAACGTCTTTATCAAAACAATGAATATCCCAGACATCGCCAAAGTTGGAATAATTTGAATCAATTAAATGAGAGAGAGAGTTATATGTTAATGTGCCGTTTTTGTCAGGCAATAAGTGTCCAAATTCTTCGTAAGCTCCCACATAAAGATTATTATTATCGTCAATAGCAATGGTGCGTACATTTGAATTGTTAGGAACGTAAATTTTTCTCCATTCATTTCCGTCATATTCTAAAACACAATTCGAATTCCCAAAATATAAAACACCTCTGTTATCCTGAACAATTGACCAGTTTTGAGATGGAGCGCTGTAGTCTTTTGGAGAATAATATTTAGATACTAACAGACCTCTTTCCTGAGCAATTGACACAAAAGAATGTATTAACAGGAATAAAAAAAACAAAACGATATGTCTGCTATTATATTTCAGTATTAATTGTTTTTTATATTGTTTAAATTTCCTAATGCCTCAATTACGGTTTCTTTATATTTTCTACCTATTGGTAATTCGGTATCACCTATATCAATACCTGATAAACTGTAAGCATCAATTTTGTCAGTAGCCACAATAAAAGATCTGTGAATTCGTAAAAACTTACTGTTATTTAATGATGACTCAAAGTAGCTCAATTGTTGTTTGGTTATAACCGTTTTACATAATGTTACAACTTTTACATAATCCTTTATGCTTTCAAAGTAAAGTATGTTTTTAAAATATACTTTAACCATTTTTTTATTTTCTTTAAGATAAAGGAACTCATTTGATTCTGGTTTCTCTGTTTTCTTTTCCCGATTTACATTTTCGTAAACACGATTTACTGCCTTAAATAATCGTTCAAAAGTAATCGGTTTTAAAATGTAATCCACAACATTTAAATCAAAGCCTTCAATGGCATAATTTTTATTTGCCGTTGTAAATATAACGGAAGGTGGTGATGATAAACTTTTAAGAAAATCAATGCCGGTTATATTAGGCATCTCAATATCCAGAAAAAGCAGATCGACAACATTTTCTTTAAGAAATTCATAAACAGGAATAGCATTATCGAATTTCCCGACAATTTCGATATACGGTATTTTTTTTAAATAACCTTCAATAATAGTTATAGCTAATGGTTCATCATCTACTATAACGCATTGTAACTTCATAAATATTTTTAAATTAGATGGTTAGATATTTCCCGAAATTTAATTAGCAGCAATTTAAAAATAATTTTTAAAAAACTATAAAATAGATTAATAAAAATGAAGATATATGAGCAAATTACTTTTCATGGGTAGAAGCCTGCTGTTTATCGATGTGTGAAAAATTATTTAAATAATAATAATACTTTAAGCCAAATTAACTAACCTAAAAAAATTTTACTATGAAAAAATTTATTCTTTTAACATTTATTTTTTCTATTACCTTAATATTTACGGTATTCGGGCAAAAGGGTTACATAAATCCTGCTGCAAAGTACTGTGAGATGTTAGGATACAGATACGAAGTTACCTCAGTAAAAGGTAGTGGTGAAGTAGGTATTGTTCATTTGCCTGACGGACAAATGGTAAATGCATGGGATTTCTTTAAAGGTAAAGTTGCTCCCGAATATTCTTATGCTGCAAAGTTAGGTTTCGATGTAGAAACTGAAGTTGTAAAAGAAAACGGATATACTGTTGAAAGAGCAGTATGTGTTCGTGTGAACAAAGGAGTTGAGGAAAGAATTCCGTTATTAGAATTAATGGAATTAAATGGAGAACCTCTCAATGCAGAAATAGAAAGAACAGTTCCAACTATTCAGGAAATTGCAAAAATTGACCCAAATTTTACTTCAGTAAAAAGTCTTCCAACAGATTTCGACTGGAGAAATTATAACGGTCATTCATATATTGGAGATCCTCGTGATCAAGGTAGTTGTGGCTCTTGTTATGCATTTGGAGCAACTGCATGTGCAGAGGGAACTTATAACTTTGCTACTGGCAGCTATGACAGTAATACTTCTGATTTTTCTGAAGGCTGGATAGCTTTTTGTTTAAGTGATATATCTCCTTATAGCAGCCATTTTGATGGTTGTAATGGAGCAGATTATGATTATTATGAATTACAGGCATTAGTTGATATTGGACATATTGATGAATCTTATTTCCCTTATTCTGATGCTAATAATCAGTCATGCCCTTCAACAACAGAAAGTGCTCCAAAAATTCAGTTCGAAGGATGGTACAGAGTACCTTGTGCTGATATTGATGCAATTAAAACTGCTATAATGACTTACGGAGTTGTTGATGCTGCAGTTTATGTTACAACAGCTTTTTCTAATTATTCAGGCGGTGTTTTTACCGACAGCTATACAACTTGTAATACCAATCCTTGTTATAATGCTACTACAAACCATGCGATTGCATTAATTGGCTGGGGTGTTGATGCAACAGAAGGAGAATACTGGATTTTAAGAAACTCATGGGGCAGCTCATGGGGAGAAGGTGGTTATATGAAGTTATCTGTTAATGCTTCACATGTTGACTGTTCAGTTTGTTATATGGTTTATACTGATGACGGATCAGTTGCTCCAACTGTAACTTCTAATACTGTTACCGGAATTGGAGATAACATTGCTACTTGTGGTGGTAATGTTACAGATGATGGTGGAGCTGCTATTATCGCTAGTGGTATTGTTTATAGCAAAACATCCGGTGTTACTACATCTAATGGAACAGTTGTTGAAACATCACCTACTGTAACAAGTGGTTCTTATAGTTTAACTATGAATGGATTATTATCTGGAACTACATATTATGTAAATTCTTTTGCTACAAATGCAAAAGGAGCTGGTTATGGAACAGAAAGAAGCTTTACAACAACTGGCGAAGCTCAAATCGAATATTGTTCATCGCAAGGTGCTAATTATTCATATGAGTGGATTGCTGGTGTAGTAGTTGGTGATTTTTCCAATAATTCTGGTGCTGCAGGTTATACAGACTTTACCGGTATGACAGCTAATTTAACTGCAGGTGAAACTTACAATATTACATTAACTCCCGCTTTTAGTGGTTCTACATACAATGAATATTGGAAAATATGGATTGATTTAAATCATGATGGAGACTTTGATGATGCAGATGAGAATGTATTTGATCAGGGAGGAATGAGTAAAACAACTGTTACTGGTAGTATTACAATTCCTGCAAGTGCAGCAGCTGTTACAACTCGCATGAGAGTTACAATGAAATATAATGCTGAACCAACAGCTTGTGAAGCATCATTTTCTTATGGAGAGGTAGAAGATTATACCGTTCAGATACTTGGAGGAGACACGGAAGCTCCAACTGCTCCATCAAGCTTAATTGCTTCAAATATTACAATGACAAGCGTTGATCTTGACTGGAATGCCTCAACAGATAATGTTGGTGTTGCAGGATATGACGTATATCAAAATGGTTCTTTAATAACTAATACTACAAATACATATTATAATGTTAGTGGATTAATTTCAGGAACTTCATATTCATATTATGTTATTGCTAAAGATGCTGTAGGAAACGAGTCTGATGCAAGTAATACTGTTAATATAACTACAGATACCGATACTCAAGCTCCAACTTCTCCGGCAAATTTGGCATCTTCAAATATTACAGCGACATCTGTTGATTTAAGCTGGAATGCATCAACTGATAATGTTGGTGTTACCGGGTATGACATTTATAAAGATGGTGCTTATTTAGCAAGTACATCTGGTACTTCATTTAATGTATCCGGTCTGACAAAGGCTACAACATATACATTCTATGTAAAAGCAAAAGATGCTGCAGGTAATGTGTCTGCTGCAAGTGATTATTTAGATGTTACAACATTAGATGAAGTTGTTGTTGTTGAATATTGCGATCTTTATGCAACCAGTGCAAGGTTTGAGTGGATTGATGTATTTGGCTTAAATGATTTATACAATACTTCAGGAGCTAATGCTGGTTATGGCGATTATACTAGTTTAACCGCAAATGTTTCTGCAGGAACAAGCTACACAGCTAGTTTAAGTGCCGGATTTAAGAGAAGAACATACACTGAATACTGGAATGTATGGATCGACTTTAATATTGATGGTGAATTTACTAGTGATGAAATAGTTGTTCAGGGAACTGTTGCTGATGGTAATGTTTATACTGCAACAGTAGATATTCCTTCGACAGCAACTATTGGACAGACAAGATTGCGTGTTGCAATGTCTGATGCAGGTTACCCTGCTGCTTGTGGATCATTCAGATATGGCGAAGTAGAAGATTATACTGTTAATATGACAGCTAAAGCTGCTCCAATAGCACGAATGGTATATGGAAAATTATTAGGAAATGATGAAGTAACTAATATTAAAGTTTATCCTAATCCTGCAAAAGAAGAATTAAATATAGAAATACCATTTGATAATGCAAAGGTTAGAATTATTAATTCAACTGGAGCAATTGTTAAAGAAGTAGTGTTAAATAACAAAAAAGTAATTAATATTTCTGATTTAGCTAATGGTCTATATATTATTTCAGTAGAAGATGATAAAGGGCCTATTACAGAAACATTTATTAAACAATAATTGGGATTCTAACACATTTTAATTAACCCAGACAACTTAAACTTAAAAGAGTGCCATTTTACTGGCACTCTTTTTTTATGCTGTTACCGGATAAACGACATAAATATTAAAGTAAGTTTTTAAACAAATTTCTGAGCAAATTGCTTTCTGGGGGTCGAAAGTTGTCGTTTGTCGATAAGCAAAAAATAATTAGAAAAGTAATATTATTTTTCTGCTGTTAATTTCATGGTAGTCAAAAGATATAATTGTAAATTATTAGGCCTCATGGTCTAGCACTCTATTTAACCCAAATACTTTAATTTATTAACCTAATTTTAAAAGAGCCTCTGGCTCTTTTTTTATAGGGTGAATTGTCTAAAAACGGGGTGATTTTTTTATCTTAAATCCAGCCTTTCAAAATTAGGAACTTGATATTATACCAGAACTCAAAAATAATAGGATTTAGTTTAAAATCGACGATCATAAAAAAAAGTGATTTAAAACAGTTTTTAAATTGACTCATTTATTCACAAAAAAGATGCTTCATAACACATCTAGTTGTAAATTTACTTGAATATTTAATATAAGGAGATGGCTTTAAAAGAATCAGATATAAAAAAGTATTCTATCCAAATTGCTGAAAAAAATGAGGTGTTTGTATGGATAGGTCCATGTTCTGTTAAAAAAATGGAATTTACAAAAATACCACTGGATGGTAGAAAGTATGAATGTGGAGGAGAAGTCTTTCTTGCAAATGGGCTTGTTTTACAAGCTAGTTTCAGAATGCAGAAAACCAATGATGTTTTATTAATTGAAGACACTGTTTATACAAAAATTGATGGAATATGGTATAAACTCAATGAACCTGAATTCCTTGAAAAAACCGGTTTAGACAAAGAAGATGTTTTTCCTGTTGAATGGAAACCGGATATTCCATTAAATCACCCATTAAAAGGACCATACAAAATGAACTGGAGAGGATAAAAAAAGGAGAGCAAAGTTGCTCTCCTTTTATATTAATTCGTTTTTTAACGATTATACAACTTGTTTAATTTTATCAAAATACATTGCAAACGAACGATATAAAAAGTGTGTCCATTTACCAAACGGAACAATAATCAACGCCCATTGAACTAATACAATTAAATGGAATAAATACATCCAAAAATTGGTTTCTATTAAATCAAGATCAATAAAAATTCGAACAATAAATGCAGTAAATCCCAATAAAAATAACCAGATTACGAAAAACCAGTCTGATGGTTGAGAAAACTTATTTACTTCTTTATCTTTTCTAATACGACCTGCAACAAAGATGATTGTAATAACAAATATTACAACGCTTTCAATGTATCCAAGTAGAATAATAAATGTATTTTCTGTTCCAAACCAGTCAAGAACAACGGTTGTAAAAAGTAATGCAAGATATCCAAAAACAAGGATAAGGTGCATAAACCATCGTATTTGACTATCATCGCAACCCAGAGTTCTTTTTTGGGTAAACATATGTATCAAGAGTTCTTTAAACTCTTTGAAATATGTCATAAATTTTACTTTAATGCCGGGCTTTATAATCACAAAATACCACATCCTAAAAAGATTAGGTAAAATAATAAATGTGAAAACGGAAGCGATCGATAACATTTCAAACAGATGACCGTGGTGCATAATAGTTTCTACATTAAAATTTTGGTATACGCTATAGTATATAACGCCAATAGCAGTAATTAAAAATGCAAAAAGACTAAGAAACAGTGATTTATTTAGCAAGCCAGATAAACCGGTCCAATCATATTTTGCTGTTAGCCATCGTCGTAACGACATCATAAGTTCACCAGGATTTGCTTGTCGCGGACATGTTGTTGCACAATCGCCACAATAATAACATAACCATGGATCCAGTGAGCTGGTTATTTTTTCGTCTAAACCTAACACACTTGCCCTCACCATTTTTCTGGGAAATGAGTTATGTTCGTCGGTTAAACTACATACGGCTGTACAGTTTCCGCAATTATAACATGCATTAAAATCGCCATTGCCGTATTTAAAGATTTCTTTTGCAAAATCAGGATTTATTTTTGCCATATCCTTTACTTTTTCAATTTGTAAAAATAAAATTCGTCCATATCGTCAACTTCTCCGGCTTCAATGTTTCCATATTTTTGAAGAGTCATAAGATGATATGTTACAACATCCAGAGGAAGACCTATTTCCTGTGCAATTTGCGGAACAGTTTTTTCTTCGGTTTCCAAAGATTTTAAAATCTGCCTTTTGATTTTATTAAAGGCTTTCATGTTTTCTTTTACCGAATCAGGAATGCTTCTTGTTTTCTTAATAATATCGATTGTTTTTCCCATAATTTTATGCCTTATTAATGAATTAAAGCTTCAATCATACTTTCCATTTCAATGTCTGTATATCCGATCAAATCAATTGCATTTTCGGGACATACAGGCAAACACATTCCACATCCTTTACATAAGGATTTAGATACTTCAGCCACTTCTTTTTCTTTGTATTTAATTTTAGAAATAGCATCGTAAGGACATGCCTCTGTACATTTATCACACCATGTACATTTATCATTATGGATAATGGCCATTGTAGGTTCAAGTTCTATTTCTCCTGAACTCACAAGAGAGTATGCTTTTGAAGCTGCTGACAGAGCAGATTTAACTGATTCTGTTATATTTAATGGAGCCTGACATGCTCCTGAAATCAGAACTCCGTCAATTACAGTTTCAACCGGACGTAATTTAGGATGAATTTCATTGAAAAATTTATCACG
>JAUVUS010000319.1 GCA_030600865.1 Bacteroidales bacterium
AAAGACTCATCGAAAGTAGATCGTTCTGCTGCTTATGCTGCACGTCATATTGCTAAAAACCTTGTTGCATCAGGAATTGCCGATGAAGTTTTAGTTCAGGTGGCTTATGCCATTGGTGTTGCCAAGCCAGTTGGTTTATATGTAAACACATATGGCACAGCAAAAGTAAATATGAATGATGGAGCAATAGCTCAAAAAGTTAATGAGATATTTGATATGCGCCCTGCGGCAATCGTGAAACGTTTTGGTTTGAAAAATCCTATTTTTGAAGAAACCGCTGCTTACGGACATTTAGGCAGAGATTTTAAAACTGAAAAAGTAGTAATCATTCAGGGCAATAATGGCTGCGATGAAAAAGTTATTGAAAAAGAAGTTGAATTCTTTGCATGGGAAAAACTGGATTATGTAGATAAAATTAAAACAAGTTTTAGTATCAAGTAATTAGTATCAAGACAAAAGCTTACCTGATATCTAAAAATCAAAATAATTAGCCATGCTCGTTTTGGGTGTGGCTTTTTTATAATAGCAGTTAGCTATTAGCCTGACTGCCCTGCCTAGCCGGCAGGCAGGCGTCAGGCAGGCCTTTAGAGAAGGGACGAAAAGAAAATTGGGAGAAGAGGAGAAGTTAATAATAAGCAAATAACAATTAGTCAATTTACTATTAAACGAATAAACCAGTAAACTACATTTTTTACCACAAAGGCCTTTAGATACTAATAATCAACAGGAAAGTTCTGAAACAAGAAACCTGGAACAAGAAACATCTTAAACAGTATGCATTAGTAAACTTATAATTGCTATTTTTGCTATATATACGGGGGAAGAAGAATTGTCATGGCAAAAAAGTGGTTTGCATTATACACAAAATCAAGATCTGAAAAAAAAGTTAATCAGGAACTCATAAACAAAGGGATCGATTGCTATTTACCTTTGGAAAAACGACTTAAACTATGGAGTGATCGAAAAAAGTGGGTAGAGGAACCATTTATTCGCTCATATATTTTTGTAAATATTGAAGAATCTAATTTGCAAAAAGCATTAAACACTCCGGGTGTTGTGACTGTTATCCGCTTTTCGGGAAAACCTGCTCCGGTAAGAGAAGAGCAGATCAAAATAATTCAATCTATCCTGTCGAGCAGTGAAAAATTTGAATTAAGCACTGAAAATTTTGAACCAAAAGAAAAGGTAGAGGTTACACAAGGTAGTTTAAAAGGTCTTGTCGGAGAAATGGTTCATCACCTGAATAAATATAAGGTTTTAGTTCGAGTAGAATCGATAAATCAGAATATATTAATAAAAATAAATCCTTCGTATTTAAAGAAGGTTTAGCTATATTTGGTATAGTTAATTTCAGATTAAAAATTGCTTTTTCGGACACTGGTCCCGATAGTTATCGGGATGTGACTGAGGAAGCGGAGCTATGCCAGGAGGAAAGTGAGAAAATGAGAAGGGGCGAAAAGAAGAGGTGATGGGGAGATCCTGTTCCGATAGCTATCGGAAGTTTTCGGGAGGAGAAAAAGCGGAATGTTAAATAATGAAACAATAAATGAGATCAGGCTTTTTTCATTTGAAGATACTATAGCCGAAAAGTTAAATGCTGTTCTTGGCAGGTAAAATATTGGTATAAAAATCAATGAACAAAGAGTAAACAAAGAAAAAGGAATACTTAGTGAACTGAGTGTCTAAGTGGTTTAAAAATATATCACTAACATGCCAGCCGCCGACAGGGCCGCAAAAGAACATGAATAACCACTAAGAAATAGCCTGTAGCTCGAAAATCAAAACCTTAAATTTGTTAATTAACCATTCAACAATTTAGCAATTCAGCAATTTAACTTATAAACCTTATTTAAGATGAAAATTAAAACCAACCATATTTTAATCCTTGGAATCCTTTCTTTCTTGTTAGCTTCGTGTAACTCATACGAAAAGTTAACTTATTTTCAGGGTATTGAAGAAACAAAAGATACAGCAATTTTCGAAAAAAATAAACCGGGATACCAGATTCAGGCAGGTGACTTGCTTTATATTCAAATCATAACCGAAAACCAAGAAATCAACCAATTGTTTAATCCTTTAATTTCTCAAACCACATCACAAAATTTAAGACCTGAAAACATGTTTTATACAAGCTATCTTGTTAATGATTCGGGATACATTGAAATGCCATTGCTTGAACGTATATTCGTTTCGGGCTTAAATATAGATCAGGTTAGGGATTCTATAAAACAAAAAGCTTATCGGTTTTTAAAAAATCCGCAGGTAATTGCAAAACTGGCCAATTTTAAATTTACAGTTTTAGGTGAGGTAAAAGCTCCCGGAGTAAAACAGGTTACTGCTAACCAGGTAAACATTATGGAAGCATTGGCTTATAGTGGCGATATCTCATACAATGGAAATCGTAAAAACCTTCTTTTGTTGCGCCAAACGGCCAAAGGAACACAATCGTATCGAATTAATTTAACCAAAGGAAATATAATAAATTCGAAGCTTTATTACATCATGCCAAATGATATAATCTATGTGGAGCCTTTAAAATCTACATTGTTTAGAGAACAGGCATCAGATTATGTGTTTGTGATAAGTGCTATTTCGTCCACTCTGACAACTATTGTTCTTATTATTACTTTATTACAATTATAGTTAGCTTTTAAAAACCAAGGAAAAAGATAAAAGGAAAAAGGAAAAAAATATTAATCCCTAATTAAACTCAAAACAAACTTTTACTTTTTACTTTAAACCTGTCCACCGATTTATTCGCCGTAGGAGAACAGGCAAGCTTTTCACTTTGTACTTTTTACTTTTTACTTCCTGCCGGCAGGCAAGGTAAACCGCAAACCATAAACTAATTAACAATTACATAAACAAGCTAACGGCCTGCCTGCCGGCTAGGCAGGGCAGTCAGGCTAATAGCTTTTTAAATAGCAAATAGTTTTTATAATGCAAATAAAAGATCTTTCAAATCATCTGTTTTGGGATGTAGATATACATAAAATAAATTTTGACAAAAATAAGAAACTGATTATACAGAGAACTCTTGATTATGGTTTATTATCTGATTGGAAAATAATTATTGATTATTATGGGATTAAAGAAATTACAACAACAGCAGTGTCTTTAAAAGATTTAGACATGAAATCCGTGTCTTTAATTTCTTTGCTTTCAGGAATTCCCCGAAACAAATTCTTATGTTACACTACGAAACAATTGACCCCAAAACACTGGAACTTTTAAAAAAATTACAAAAAGTACCGGCTTTTTCAGAATTGCGGTTAGCAGGAGGAACTTCTCTGGCTTTGCAATTGGGGCACAGAAAATCTATTGATCTGGATTTATTTGGGAATATTCAGAGTGATGAATATGCGATCTCTGAAGCATTGAACGCAATAGGGAAAGTTACTATATTAAGGAAAAGCGAGAACATAAATATTTTTCTGATAGACAATATAAAAGTAGATATTGTTAACTATCATTATCCCTGGATTGAAAAATCAATTAATGAGGATGATTTAATATTAGCCGGAGAAAAAGATATTGCAGCCATGAAATTATCTGCTATTACAGGGCGAGGCACAAAAAAGGATTTTATTGATTTGTTTTTCTTGTTACAAAGTTTCTCGCTGGATGAAATACTTGCTTTCTATAATCAAAAATATCACGATGGCTCAGAATTTTTAGTATTAAAAAGCTTATCTTATTTCGAGGATGCCGATGAAGATGAAGATCCGGTGATGTTACACCCATTTAACTGGAATGAAATAAAAGAATTCATAAAAAAGAAACTGAAAGACTATTTACAAACACCAGTGAACAATGAATAATGAATAATGTAAAATGTAAAATGACGAATTACGAAAAGCAACAGAAAATAGTTTTTGGAAGTTAAACACTAAAATACTACCAGAATAAAATAAAAGGTGAAAAAAGAAGAACTTGAATTTATATTAGAAAAAGGAGAAGGTTATTTTGTTGAGTTTAAAGAAAAACTTGATAAATCATTTGCTCATGAACTTGTTGCTTTTGCAAACGCATCCGGTGGACGTATTATTCTTGGTGTTAATGATAAAAACAAAATTACAGGAATTGAAATATCTAATAAATTAAAATCGCAAATTCAGGATATTGCTCGCAATATTCAGCCTTCGATTGATATATCGTTAC
>JAUVUS010000173.1 GCA_030600865.1 Bacteroidales bacterium
AATAAAAAACATGATTATGAAAAAAAATATTTTTTTAGGGATAATTGCAAATGTGTTAATATTTCAATTATCTGTAAATGGACAAATTTCAAATAGTGAAAGTATAAGTTTAAATAATGATGAATACTACTTGTACCCTGAAATAAATGAAGATTTACCTAAATTATCTTCTCCATTAATAATAGAAGGTCAGGAAATAATAATAAGTTTTACTAATGACAATACATATTATCTTTTTCCAGTTACCATTGAAAATGGGAAAGATAATAATTATCAAGATCGTATTTGGTATGAGAAAGGTAAGCAGTTAACAGTTGATTCTGTTGATTTTCCAATTCTAGCAAGTAAAGGAACTCATTCAATTTTAGAATTGGAAAAATGTAATACTATTACAGGAAAGCTTATTTCTGAAATAACTACTATAGCACGCCCTGGTAATTTTTCTGGAATTGGTTTTATTGCAGAAGATGAAACAATCATTTCTGTTTTAAAAGGAGATAATTTATTAGCAGAAAAATTGAATCTTAAACATATTCAATTAGCAAGGCCTTTATTTCATGTGTATAATATGATGATAATTCTCGCTAAGGATAAAAAACCAATTCCTGAATTGTCAAAAACAAAAGGAATTTATTATAATGAACATAAAATATATTTAAATTGGAAAGGTGCTAAAGGCTGGCAAAATTCAATATTTAATGATGAGATATTGGGGTATTGGGAAATTGAAATATGGAGGAATATTACAAAAAATGAATTAAATTTCTTAAAACAGCAATATTCAGATTTGAATGAAAAAGAATTTGAAAATTTAATAAAAAAACTCTCATATATGCATATTGGTGAAATGGTGCCATATTATATTACCCGCTATGGTTTTTACGAAGGTCATACAGATTATCGTGCAGACCCTATCGCTATTTCATTTATTTTTGGATTAAAATCAATTCAGGAAATTAATAGTACGTTTAATGGAGATATCTACAATACTTTAATAAACCATTTTAAAGATTAATTATAGATTTAATCCTTAGATTAATAATTCTTTTATTTCTTCAATTTTACTAATTCTTTCAAAGGAATATGTTTTACTTTTTTCGTTTATATACTCATATAATTATAATGCTATTTTGAGCTGCTTAATTTTAATGTTAACTTGATCATTTCCTATCGTATAAAGCAAATCTGCAAGTAATTCTATATTTTCAAAGCTATAACCTTTGCTTTTAGTGAATGTTTTATCAAAATCATTTATTGAGAGATTCAATATCTTATCTATGTTAAAACCGGAGTTTTCAACTAGCTCACGATTTATTAATTCAATAGTTTCTTCTGAGTTTTTAACTGAACTTGATGGAATCAGCTTGCCTATTAAGTATCTTAATAAAGTCCCAATTTTTTCAATTTCTCGTAAAATAAAATCTTTTTGTTGCATTATCTATATAGGGTAAAATGATTTTAATTTATCTTTAATTAAAGATTTGGACTATAAATTTATACCATTATGTTTAAACATTTGCTATTAATTCTGGCAATTAGCTTATTATTCGAAATTAGTATCTATTCACAAAACGTTCAAATTCATTATTTAGGCCATTCTGCTTTTGTTTTTGAATTTGATGATATAACTGTTGTTACTGATTATGGAAAACCAAATGCATGGAAACAATGGGGGTGGGATAGCCCAATTCATAATATAGGAGATTTAATCCCGGATGTAATGGTTTATTCTCATTTGCATGAAGACCATTATGATTCAACCAGAATTCCCAAAGGTGTAAAGTATATTTTGAATAATGGAGAAGGCTTAGAACTTGAAGATTTAAATATTATACCAATTCCAACCTGTGAAAATCAATTTGGGATATTTGATAACACGAGCTATTTATTTACATATAAAGCATTTAATATATTACATACCGGCGATATTCAGGGAATGATTGCAAATATTGAAAACGATTCTATTGCTGATTATTTCGAAAAGAACTATCCTGAAAATATTGATTTATTGATTATGCCTATCGAAGGCAAAATAAAATATATTCCACAAGCTGAAAAGTTTATTAGCTTAATTAATCCTACAAGAGTTATTCCAACTCATTATTGGAGTCAGAAGTATTTAGATGAGTTTATTGTGTATTTGAAAGAAGAGAACAGTTTAGAAACGAGTTTTAAAATTAACCATATTAAACAAAGTAAGTTCTATTTGAAAAGCAATTATAGTTCCGACTCAATTTCTATTGTTATACTTAAAGCCAGGGTATTTACACTGTAAATTATTCAATAGTATAATTTTTTATAAAAGAGAATAAGATATTTTTATCTTAAATAATAAACATATTCACTAGTTTTGCGTTTAACTATTTGAAATGAAACGATTCTTAGTAACTATATTGTCTTTATTTTATTTGCTGCTTTCTACAAGTGCTGCTATAAACATACATTATTGTGGCGGAGAATTAGAAAGTATTAAAGTAAATTCTAATCCTGTAAGTTGTTGTTGTGGCAATATGGAAATGTCAAATTCTTGTTGTCAGGATGAAGAACTTATATTGGAATTAGATGTAGATCAACAAGTAGTTTCATTTACTAATATTGTTCCTGAGAATTTATTCTTATTTACTTTTATATCTTATGGACCAGATCTTATTCATGAGCCTAAGATCGAAGATGTAAATATCAGGAATTATAATATTCCACCGCCTAAGTTAGAACCAATCTGGTTAATAAACTGTACACTTACTTATTACGGATAATTTATAAGTTTCGCTCATATGTTTAGTTAATGGTATCATTATCTAAGTAACTATTATTAATATACTTATAAATTATTAAATTATGAAAACAATTATAAAGTCAATATTGTCAATAATATTAATATCATTCTTATCAATAAGCTTATCAGCACAGGAAAAAACCTTGTCTGCCGACCTATCTGCCGACAGGCAAGATAGGCAGGATTCAAAAACAGACACTATAAAGTTTGAAGTTAAAGGTGTTTGTGGTTTATGTAAAGATCGTATCGAAAACGCAGCACTTATAAAAGGAGTAAAGTGGGTTGAATGGGATAAGTCAACTGATACTTTAACTGTTATTTATCGTGTTGATAAAACGAAACTACCCGATATTCATAAATCAATAGCCGAAGCAGGACATACTACTGATATGGTTGAATGTAATATCGATGCATATAATAAATTGCCCGCATGTTGTGCCTACATGGGTGATGCTAAAAAGCATTAATAATGCGTCGAATATTTTTAGCAGTTTTGTTCGGAATCCTTTTTCAAAGTCTTTGGGCACAACAAGGCATTACTTATTTAAAAGGAAAAGTAACTGAGCAAATTGAAAGTAAAGAATTGCCTGTTATTGGAGCAAATGTATACTGGAATAATACTACAGTTGGTACTACTACCGATGTTAATGGAAATTTTAAACTAAGCAAACTAAAAACAAATAACCAACTGGTAATTAGTTATGTCGGGTACAGGAGCGATACGGTTATTATTAATAATCAAGATTTTTTGGCGGTAGCTTTAAAAAATTCAGTTGATCTTAATGAAGTTACAGTTACATACAGAAGAAAAGCTACTGAAGTAAGTTTATTAGATCCATTAAATACGAATGTAATTGGCGGGAAGGAACTTTTAAAAGCTGCATGTTGTAACTTAAGTGAAAGTTTTGAGACAAATCCTTCGGTGGATGTGTCATTTACTGATGCTGTTACCGGAACACGTCAGATTCAAATGCTGGGGTTAGCCGGTCCGTATACACAAATTACACGGGAAAATATGCCAGATATTCGTGGATTATCAGCGGTTTATGGTCTTACATATATTCCTGGTACCTGGATTGAAAGTATTCATTTGAGTAAAGGTGCAGGGTCTGTAGTAAATGGTTATGAAAGTATCGCTGGTCAAATTGATGTAAATCTTAAGAATCCTGCAAACATGGATAAATTGCACCTGAATGTTTATGGTAATCAAAAGGGCAGGATAGAGTTAAATGCAAATTTACAAGCTGATATGGGTGATAAAATTGGTACGGCTTTGCTTTTACATGGAATGAATAACTCGTTTAAAGATGATCGTAACGGAGATAATTTTTTGGATCATCCTATGGGCGAACAATATGTTTTATTAAATCGCTGGGAATTATATAACAATAAAGGTATTCATTTTCAAGTGGGAGTGAAAGGAACATATGTTGATAAAACAGGAGGAGAGATAGATTTTGATCCTGACATAGATGAAGGCACAACGAATTCGTGGGGAATGAATATACATACCGAAAGATATGAGGGTTGGGCTAAACTGGGTAAAGTTAATATTGAAAAACCCTGGCAGAGTGTAGGATTCCAAATATCCGGAGCAACACATAAGCAAGTTTCGTATTTTGGTTTAAGAAATTATGATGCAAACCAGAATACCTTTTACGCGAACTTATTGTATCAATCAATTATAAAAAATACAAATCATAAATTTAAAACAGGTATAAGTTTTCAATATGATGATTATAAAGAATTATTGAATACGGTAAATTTTGATCGAATTGAATCAGTACCGGGAGCATTTTTTGAATACACTTATAATTATTTGGAAAAATTCAATGCCATTGTAGGATTTCGGGGCGATTATCATAATAAATATGGTGCATTTGTTACGCCGAGGGTTCATTTAAGATATTCGATTAATGATAATACAACATTACGGTTTTCAGGTGGTCGTGGCCAACGATCGGCTAATATAATTTCTGAAAACACAGGGATTTTAGCAAGTTCCAGACAGTTTATTATAAATGGAGACGGAAGTGATAAGCCGTATGGTTTAGATCCTGAAATAGCATGGAATTATGGATTAAACCTGACATATAAATTTACTCTGGATTATAGGAATGGCTTTGTGAGTATTGATTTTTACCGTACAGATTTTCAAAATCAGATTGTAGTTGATTTAGATCAAAATCCACAACAAGCTATATTCTATAATTTGGATGGAGAATCATATTCGAATAGTTTTCAGGCACAATTTGATTACGAGTTGATAAATCGGCTCGATTTTAGAATCGCATATCGTTGGTACGATGTAAAAACAACTTATAATGGAAATTTAAAAGAAAAGCCATTGGTAGCTGAGCATAGAGCATTTATAAATTTGGCTTACGAAACTAAAATGCACTGGAAATTTGATTTTACAATAAACTGGCAGGGACAAAAAAGAATTCCTGATATGTCGACAAATCCTGTAGAATATCAATTGGATTCATATTCTCCGAATTTCTTTTTGATGAATGCCCAAATAAGCAAAAGCTGGCAGCATAGCTTTGATCTTTATGCCGGGGTAGAAAATTTATTAAATTACAAACAAAAAGACCCGATATTGTCAAGCAATCAGCCTTTTAGTCAATATTTTGATAGCTCATTAATTTGGGGACCGGTAACAGGAAGAAATGTGTACTTTGGTATGAGGTATAACATTAAATAAGAAAAGCCCACTTAGGTAGGCTTTTCTTATTTTACGTTAAGAGTAATGTAAAAAAGAATGTACTTCCTGAGTCTTCTTCACTTTCAACCCGGATTGTACCACCGTTTTTTTCTACCAACTCTTTACAAAGAATTAATCCAAGACCAGTGCCTTTTTCCTTTTCGGTTCCATAAGTTGAAAAAGAAGTTTCTATTTTGAAAAGCTTATCAATGTTTTCCTTTGGAATACCAACACCATTGTCTTTAATTGATATTTCTATTGTATTGCTATCTTTTAATATTTTAGAATTAATTTCAATTTGACTGTTTTTATGTGAGAATTTAATAGAGTTTGAAAGCAAGTTACGTATTACGGTTTTTATAGAGGCTGCATTAATATCAACATTTAGATCATCAAT
>JAUVUS010000360.1 GCA_030600865.1 Bacteroidales bacterium
AAACCAATACTTGAAGTTTATGAGTTTAAACTGCAGTTTTCAGAGTTAAACTTCTTTTTCCTTGTAATGGCTACAGTATTTATTACTGCTGCCGGATATGTAATTAATGATTATTTCGACACCAAAACCGATTTAGTAAATAGGCCGGATACAGTTATTATAGGGAGAGTATTAAATCGCCGTTGGGCAATTTTATTACATGTAATTTTTAATACTATAGGTATTGGGTTAGGTGCATATATATCTTTTTATATTGGCATACCAATATTGACTTTTGTTTTTGTTTTGATAACTGGTGTTCTATGGTTTTATTCTACCACTTATAAACGTCAGTTTTTAATAGGGAATATTATTGTAGCATTTCTAACTGCGCTTGTTCCTTTGATGGTAATTCTTTTTGAAATTCCATTGTTAAATAAAGAATATGGATTGCTAATGAAGGAATTGCGTTCCGATTTTACACATATTATAATGTGGGTTAGTGCATTTGCTCTTTTCGCATTTATTCTTACAATGATCCGTGAAATTATTAAAGATGTTGAAGACTTTGAAGGCGATAGCGCTTATGGTAGAAAAACCATGCCAATTGTTCTGGGTGTATTAAATTCAAAGATTGTTGTAATTACATTTATATTAACGACCTTGCTCTCTCTGCTATATATTAATTTTAGATTCCTAAATGATCCAATTACCTTGATTTATTTTATAGTGCTTTTAATCATTCCATTGGTATTTCTTGTTTATAAAATAATTGTGGCAGAAGATAAAAAAGATTATCACAGAGCAAGTAATTTATCGAAATTAATCATGCTTGCCGGTATCTTTTACGCTTTAGTTGCTAATTATATAATAATTCAGAATTTTTAATATTCGATTTTATGTTTATTCAAAATATCGATGATTACAAAATTATTTTGGCCTCACAATCTCCACGACGCCATTACTTGTTAAAAGAAATCGGATTAGAGTTTGAAATCAAGTTAAAACAATTTGTTGACGAAAGTTATCCGGATCATCTCAAAAAGGAAGAAATACCATTGCATATTGCTGGTAAGAAAGCAGAAATATATGGGAAGCTTGAAGATAATGAAATATTAATTACAGCCGACACAATAGTTTGGTTAAAGGATAAAGTGCTTCAAAAGCCAATTGATCAGGATGACGCTATAAAAATATTAAAAGAATTGTCCGGGAATTGTCATCAGGTTTATACTGGTGTTTGCATTAAATCAAATGATAAAGAAGTTTTGTTTTCAGCATGTACCGATGTATATTTTAAAAAACTTACTTATCCCGAAATCGATTATTATATTAATCATTTTCAGCCATTTGATAAAGCAGGTGCTTATGGTATTCAGGAGTGGATTGGATATATTGGAGTCGAAAAAATAAATGGTTCGTTTTTTAATGTAATGGGTTTGCCAATACAAAAATTATATACCGAACTGGATGATTTTATTAATGAATAATTATGTATTAAGATGAGAAAGTTTGAAATTATCGCAACGAATCATACAACAGGAGGAAATTAGGGAAGCCCTGTTATTGATGCAGATGGTAATTTAATAAACGAAATGACAATCATAAAATAGTAGAATGGCGCTTTTGCGCCATTCTTTATTAAAAGTTTAAATGAGCCAAATTCAAGTTCGAATAAATGGGAGAGGAAATGCCTGGCCTGTAATGTTAGGTCAGAATCATCCTTTTTATGATCGTATGAACTATGAAGATTTAGCTAATGCATCATGCTCTATAATAAAGACTGCCGAAAAGCAAGCTATAGAAAAAAATATTGAGTGGGATTTAATGATTGATGCCGGACATGGAGCAGTTCAGTATTTGCTTAAAAATTGTAATAGAATTCCTGAAGCACTTTTTATAACACATCCACATATTGATCATACTCTTGGTATGGACTGGATAGTTCAAAGTTTTTATAAACTTAATAAAAAACCCTATCCTGTTTATACAACAGTTTTATGTTGGGAAAAAGTAAAAGCAACATTCCCACATTTAAAAGAGATGGTAGAGTTTAAAGAATTAATTCCTTATCAAAAAAAGATTATAGATGAAGTATCAGGAGTTGAGTTGATACCGTATCCGGTATATCATGGTAAAAGCGCTGAAGGTGCTACAATGCTGTTTTTTACAATTAAGGATGAAAAATCCCAAAAGAAAATTCTTTTTACCGGTGACATATTATGTCCTTTGCTCAGAGATGAGGATTATCATACTATTTCGAATATTGATTTATTAGTAGCAGATGCAAATAACCGCTATCCATATCCTAATTGTAATCATTGGAGCATACTAAAAGGTATTAACGATCATACGTCCGAAATTTTAAGGAATTTTATTGATAAAAATACAATAAGACTGTTTTTGTATCCACACTTAAACCATCAAATCTCAAATAATTACTGTCGATGTTTCGATTATTTTCTGAATAAGGAATCATATTTTAAAATTTTCCCTTTTACATTAAGTTCATTTATTAAATTAATAAAACCGAAAAAAACCGCCTTAATACATTATAGTGGAAGCGAAGATGAAAAATACTATAGTGAAAAAATATTAAGTTCCTCAGAATTAATGTTATGGGTAAAAAATGCTTTTTATGAATTAAATGCTAAAACTAGGTTTTTGGTGCCACATGTTAGTCAACATATAGATTTTTCATAGCTCTGAAAATCTGCATATTAAATGCTTGCACAAGTATAAACCATGACTTTTGTCATATTTCTTTCTAAGAAATGTCATATTCTTTTGTATTTATGAATTCTATCTTTATTTCTGAAAACCAAATGGTTTGAAATAATTTAAGTGTTATAAGAATAACACTGTTACAAAAATAACAATAATTAAATAAAACTAGATCGAAATGCCGGAAATTAAAGAATTAGTTAAGGATTTAGCCGATAAGCACGGAAGAAACAGAGAAAGTTTACTTCCAATTTTGCAAGGCATTGTTACTGAAGAAAGATTTATTTCAGATGTTGCCATGACAGAAGTTGCAAGAGAGTTGGATATGTCTGCCGCACTGGTTTATGGTACTGCGACATTCTATTCGTTCCTTGACACAGAACCCCGTGGGAAATTTGTAATTCGGGTTTGCAGAACTATTACCTGCGATATGAAGGGGAAAAAGCAAATCGTAAAAACCCTGGAAGAAATACTTAAAATTAAGGTTGGTGAAACAACTAAAGATAAAAATTTTACTCTTTTAGAAACCAACTGTCTTGGTTGGTGCCATAAAGGACCTGCGATGCTCATTAATGATGAAGTATTCACCGAGCTTGACGAAGATAAAGTTACTGAAATTATCGATGATTATATGAGAAATATTTAATTATCAATTTGTTAAAGAAATTATAATTATGCCAAATACAAAATTAAAAAGAGTAGATATTATTTTCAGCGAAGACTGTGTTTATAAAGATGTTTTAGCTGATAATCTGAAAAAATCAAATGATGATATTCTTAAGGATATCCTTGATTCAGGATTAAGAGGTCGTGGTGGAGCTGGTTTTCCAACAGGCCTGAAATGGAAATTTACTTCACAGGAAACTGAAGAAGAAAAATATGTAGTTTGTAATGCCGATGAAGGTGAGCCGGGAACATTTAAGGATCGTGAGATTTTAACAAGAGTTCCTTTAAAAGT
>JAUVUS010000002.1 GCA_030600865.1 Bacteroidales bacterium
GAATATTTGAACAAAAAAGGATTATCTACCTCTGATACTGTTACCTTACAGAAAAAAACCTTTTACGGAAAAGAGAAAAAATCATTGGCATATATTATTGGCATAATGAATATGATTTTACACGGAGTAGAAGCTCCAAATATTGTGCATGCCAATACACTTGCTGAAAACTTGGCAGACATACAAGAAAAAGACCGCTACAATGTTGTTTTGGCAAATCCCCCATTTGGAGGGAAAGAGAGAGCCGAAGTGCAACAAAATTTCCCAATTAAAACGGGCGAAACTGCAAGTCTATTTTTACAGCATTTTATAAAAATATTGAAGGCTGGCGGAAAAGCAGGCATTGTAATTAAAAACACATTTTTAAGCAATACCGATAACGCTTCTATTGCCCTAAGAAAAGAACTTTTAAGCAATTGCGATTTACATACCGTTTTAGATTTGCCAGGCGGAACATTTACCGGTGCCGGAGTAAAAACAGTGGTACTCTTTTTTGAAAAAGGAAAACCAACCCAAAAAACCTGGTTTTACCAACTGAACTTGGATAGAAATTTAGGCAAAACAAACCCACTTAACGAAAAGGATTTAACCGAATTTGTAGAATTACAAAAAACAAAAGCAGAAAGCGAAAACTCCTGGATTGTAAACATTGCGGACCTTAACCAAAGCACGCTTGACCTAAGTGCTAAAAACCCCAATACACCCGAAGAAGCACCTTTGCGTGAGCCAAAAGAGATTTTGAAAAATATTGCTGAATTGGACAAAGAAAGTGCTAAAATTTTAAACTCAATCTCGGAACTAATATGAAAAAGGATTGGGAAATAAAAAAGCTTGTGGAAGTATGTGAAATTCTAACATGTGGCGTAGCTTCAACGCCAAAGTATGTTGATGAAAATGAAGGAATCCCTTTTTTATCAGCACAAAATGTAAGAAATGGGAAAGTTGTTCTTGATAAATATAAATTTATTTCTGTAGAATTTCATAAAAAACTTACAACAAAAAATAAGCCTACGAAAGGTGATGTTTTATATTCAAGGGTTGGTGCAAAATACGGTGAAGCAGGTGTTGTTGAGCATGATTTTGAATTTAGTGTATATGTTAGCCTAACTTTAATTCGTCCTAAAAAAAACTATCTCGAAAGTTATTTTTTGAAAAACTATCTCAATTCAACTGTGATTAAAGATTTAGCAAAGAAAAGCATAAGTAGTTCTGGTGTCCCAAATTTAAATGTCAAAGATGTAAGAGAATTTCCTATTTTAATTCCCCCACTACCCGAACAAAAACGCAGAGTATCCATTCTCGACAGAGCCTTTGCCGAAATTGACACAGCAAAAGCCAATGCCGAACAAAACCTTAAAAATGCCAAAGAACTTTTTGAGAGCGTACTTAATGGTGAATTTTCAATGGTTAATGGTAAATTGAAAGATGGCTGGGTGGAGAAAAGTTTTGAAGATGTATGTGTTCTTCAAAGAGGATTTGATTTACCAACAAGATTAAGAAAAGAAGGTATTTATCCGTTAGTGAGTTCTAATGGGATAACAGATTATATAGATGTTTGGAAAATTAAATCACCAGGGGTTGCAACTGGTCGCTCAGGAACAATTGGGAAAGTTCATTTCATTGAAAAAGACTATTGGCCATTAAATACATCTCTTTTTATTAAAGAATTTCATGGAAATTATGAAAGATGTATATACTATTTTCTAAAACAAATTGATTTAAGTAAATATGCGTCTGGTGCAGGAGTCCCGACATTGAATAGAAACAATGTTCATGGTGAAAAAGTTTGGTTTCCTAAATCAATTGAAGAACAAAAACAAATAGTGCAGAAATTAGATACACTATCAGCCGAAACCAAGAATTTAGAAAACATTTATCAGCAAAAGTTGGAGGATTTGGAAGAATTTAAAAAGAGTATTTTACAAAAAGCGTTTAACGGAGAATTATAGTATATGGCAGAAACAGGATTTATAAAAGGTATAGGAATTTGGTATCAACGAGAATTGAATACTATAAAAAAGAAAGATGATTTTTACCTTCAACCTATTTTTGAAGCTTTCACCAATGCTTTAGAGTCTATTGCTATACAGAAAGAAAGATACAACTCAGAAGAACAAGGTGAAATTACTATCAGTGTTTATCTAACCAAAAACCTATTCTCAAAGGATACAACAACTTATGATTTTCAAAAGGTTGTAGTAGAAGATACTGGTCTTGGATTTGAAGATAGCGAGTTTGAAAGATTTATCAATTTAAGAGATGATAGAAAGGGCTTTTCAAACAAAGGAACTGGAAGGGTGCAATTTCTTCATGCTTTTGATAAAACAACATTTGAAAGCATTTACAAAGATGAAAATTCATCTACTGGATTTAAACAGCGTAAAATTACTTTATCGAAATGCGAGGCATTTATTGTGCAAAATGCAATTATTCGTTTGGATGAAGAAAAAGAAATTAAAGCTGATGCCCCTAGAACTATTGTAATCTTTGAAACTTTATTGAATCAAAAAGATAAAGAGTTGTTTAAAACAATAACCGCGAGTGAAATTAAAGAAGAATTGATAAGGCATTATCTGGCTGGTTTTTGCGAAAAAAGAAACCACCTTCCTTTCATTAAAATTATACTTTTCATTGATAATGTGATTAAAAATGAATTGGAAATTATTACAGCAGATATTCCTGTACCACACCAAGAAAAAGAAATTGACATCCATTTTAGTAGAATAGATGGAAACAACATTGTTAAATTATCGAATAAAGAATCTTTTAACCTAAAATCATTTATTGTACCTGGATCAGAATTAGATAAGAACGGTTTGAAGCTTGTTAGCAAAGGTGAAATTGCAAAAAATATTAAGCTCGATAATCTATTGCCAACTGACCAAATAAACGGTAATCGATATTTATTTCTTTTGTCTGGAAAATACATTGATGAAAGGGATAGCGATACAAGAGGTAATATAAACCTTTATAAAAAGAAGGACTTTAAGATAAATGATGAATTTGTTTTATTCAGCGAGGAAGAAATTCTTCTAGAAGATATTGAAGAAAAGTCTAATCAGGTAATTGTTTCTTTATATAAGGAAATTGAGGAAAAAAGCAAAGAAAAGGAAAAAAGTATCGAAGAACTTCAAAAAATGTTCTTGCTAAACCCTAAAACAATTAAATCTCTTCAAAATAAAATACATATTGGTGATACTGATGATATCATTCTTAGAAAGGTTTATGAAGCAGATGCTAAAATTGTAGCATCAAAGGATGCTGAAATAAAGCAGAAAATAAAGTACCTTGATACTCTTGATACAACAGAAGAAAATTATCAGGAAAAACTTTCTCAGTATGTTGATGAGTTTGTTAAAGTTATACCTATTCAGAACAGAACGGCACTTACACAATACATAGCAAGACGTAAAATGGTGTTGGACCTATTTTATAAAATATTAAGGAAAGAAATTGAGAAGCTACAAAACAATGAACGGATTGATGAAGATTTAATGCACAATCTTATTTTTCAGCAAAGTAAATCAGAACCTGAAAATAGTGATTTGTGGTTAATTAATGAGGAGTTCATTTATTTTAAAGGAACTTCGGAAAGTCAGCTTGGAAACTTAGAGTTAGAAGGAGAAAAGATATTAAAAGAAAAATTATCTAAAGAAGAAGAAGCTTATAGACTAAAACAAAAGGGAGATGCTAAGCAAAAAAGAACTGATATATTGCTTTTTCCCAAGGAGGGCAAATGCATTATAATTGAATTAAAAGCCCCTGATGTAAATGTCTCTGAGCACCTTAACCAAATAAACAGATATGCTTCGCTTATAAATAATCTGTCTAAAGATAAATTCAACTTTACAACTTATTATGGTTACTTAATTGGTGAAAATATAGATATAGATGATATAGAAGATAATGATACTGACTTTAAATCAGCTCATAGTTTAAATTTTATCTTCCGGCCATTTAAAAGGATTGCAGGTAAATTTGGTAATATGGATGGTGCATTGTATACAGAAATAATTAAATATTCAACTCTTTTGGAGAGAGCAACACAACGAAATAAGATATTCATTGATAAACTGGAAGGTACGCAACAATGAACGAAGCCGAAACCAGAGCAGAATTAATAGACCCAAAACTAAAAGCTTGTGGTTGGGGTGTAGTTGAAGGTTCTAAAATCCTTCGTGAATACAATATTACCGCAGGGAGAATCCAAACAGGTGGTGTAAGGTCAAAAAAATTAACTGCCGATTATGTGTTGGTTTACAAAGGTATTAAACTGGCTGTTGTAGAAGCTAAAAGAAATGAATTAGAAGTTGGTGAAGGTGTGGCACAAGCAAAACTCTACGCACAAAAACTAAACTTAGAAACTACTTATTCCACTAACGGAAAAGAGATTTATAACATCTGTATGAAAACAGGTGTTGAAGGTTTGGTTGCTAATTACCTTACTCCTGAAGAACTTTGGACTAAAACCTACCCAAAAGGAACGGTTAGCGAACAAGCCGAACAATGGAGAGGTACATTTTCAAGCGTTCCTTTTGAAGATAAATCCGGTACCTGGCAATTACGCTACTATCAGGAAATAGCAGTAAAAAACACCTTAGAAGCAGTTGCACAAAACAAAAACCGCATCTTGCTTACGCTTGCCACGGGAACAGGTAAAACAGCTATTGCTTTTCAAATTGCCTGGAAACTGTTTCAAACCCGATGGACGGTTCGACAAGCTCACCGCCCCAACGCACCAGCTAGAAGACCAAGAATTTTGTTTTTGGCAGATCGAAACATTTTAGCCGACCAGGCTTTCAATGCTTTCTCTGCATTTCCCGATGATGCAATGGTTAGAATTAAACCAAAAGAGATAAGAAAGAAAGGAAGTGTACCTACCAACGGTAGTATCTTTTTTACCATTTTCCAATCCTTTATGTCCGGCACAGACAAAGATGGAAATTCTGAACCATATTTTGGCGAATATCCGGCAGACTATTTTGATTTTATTGTTATAGACGAGTGCCACCGGGGCGGAGCAAATGACGAAGGAAATTGGAGAGGAATTTTAGATTACTTCTCGCCTGCCGTTCAGTTGGGCTTAACAGCTACACCAAAGCGAAAAGACAATATAGATACATACGCATATTTTGGTGAGCCTGTTTATATCTATTCGCTCAAAGAAGGTATTAATGATGGTTTTCTAACACCATTTAAGGTAAAACGTATCAAAACAACACTTGATGATTATATCTACACAAGCGATGATCAAATTATTGAAGGTGAAATAGAAGAAGGCAAACTATACGAAGAGGCAGATTTCAATAGAATTATTGAAATAAAAGTAAGAGAGGCTAAACGAGTTCAGATTTATATGGACGAAGCCAATCAGAGCGAAAAGGCAATTATTTTTTGTGCCATTCAAGACCATGCTGCAGCAGTTCGTGATTTGGTTAATCAATACAAAAAAAGCAAAGACCCAAATTATTGTGTTCGTGTTACCGCCAACGATGGCGAAATAGGTGAACAGTTTTTGCGGGAATTTCAAGACAACGAAAAAACAATTCCTACAATTTTAACTACTTCGCAGAAACTCTCTACAGGTGTAGATGCAAGAAACATTCGTAACATTGTTTTAATGCGCCCGGTAAATTCGATGATTGAGTTTAAACAGATCGTAGGTAGAGGAACACGCTTATTTGACGGTAAAGAGTTTTTTACTATTTATGATTTTGTAGATGCATATCATCATTTTGCTGATCCCGAATGGGACGGTGAACCATTAGAGCCTGAAACAAGAGAAGTAAATGATACGCAAGAAACCTACAAACCAAAAGAGCCACAAGATGGTGATGAAGAAGGAAAGGAAAGACGAAAAAGAATTAAAATAAAATTGAGGGACGGAAAAGAAAGAGAAATTCAACACATGATGTCCACATCGTTTTGGAGTGCTGATGGAACACCAATTTCGGCAGAAGAGTTTTTAAATAATCTGTTTGGGGCATTACCGAGCTTCTTTAAAAGCGAAGAAGAATTGCGTACTCTTTGGAGCAATCCAATGACAAGAAAAACATTGCTTGAAAAATTAGATGAAGCAGGTTTCGGAAAAGAAGAACTTAACACACTTAAAAAACTAATTGATGCCGAAAAAAGCGATCTATTCGATGTGCTAGAATATGTATTTAACAGCGACATAAAACCGATAACTAGAGAAGCAAGAGTTGCAGCAGCCCAAGCAACCATTTTTGCATTGCTTAACGATAAACAAAAAGAGTTTATTGAATTTGTATTGAGTAAATATATTGAAACAGGCGTAGAAGAACTTGACCAGGAGAAATTACCAATCTTGCTAACAAATAAATATCAATCGCTTGAAGATGCTAAAGAAATACTGGGTGATGTAGCAAATATAAGTTCGTTATTTATTGAGTTTCAGAAATATTTGTATGAAGCAAGAATTGCTTAAATATTAATCAATATTCAATTTGAAATTACTTAGAAACTGATTAAATAATTCATTAACATCCATTCCAGGAATACCTGCTTCTTCAAGTATAATATCACAAGCTGTTCCGCCGATAATTATATAACTGTTAGCAAAGTCTTTAAAGAATTCTCTAAATTTATCAAGTCCAACTACCATATGTATTTTTTTATAATTTGTTCTAATGCCATTTCTGTTCGCTCATCCTGATTATCAGTAAAACTTATGTATAATGATAATGGATCAACGACTGCTTCTTTAGCAATATTTTGCATAAGCAAATTAGGATCATATTTCCAAATTTCCAGACAATACTTTCCTTCAAATTGATTCAATCTTTTTAATTTATTTTCTTTTTCAAGTTTATAATATTGATTTTTCCCTATTGCAAAGAACTGTTGTTTACTTGGATTCATGTCTGTGTATTCAGGTAAAGCAGATGTATTTGAATCAAATAAAAGTTCATTTTCAGGATAATTTTCAATATATACTTGTTTTAATACAGGGCTTGTCATTAAAGGTAATGCCTTGTACCATAATTCAGAAATATCTTTATTAAAACGAAGATACTTTTCCCTATTACCTTCTATCTCGCATAATTCGTGTATAACTAAATTTTTTACTGCCTTGGTTACTGCCATAGCAGAATAACCTAACTTTTCAGCTAAATCCTTTAGGCTATACTTTTCCAATGTATCATTCCTTTGAAGTATTTGATATAAAATTATAAATTGAGCAGAAGGAATAAGAGTATCTGTTTTTTCTTCTCTTACATACTTTTTTTCTTTTATATCAACGCGTATGTTAGGCATAAACATTTGCCTACCTGGTACAATAAAATTTATTTGTTTTTGAATTAATCGATTTCGTATATAAGATGGGATTGTATTGTAAACTAAAACAGTTTTTCGATGAAACAAATCTTCTATTGTTTCCATGTTTTTCTTTAGCTGACTAACCTTAGGAAGCGTTTCATGTTTAGGGATTATCAAGGTAAACTCATTCCCAAAAAAGAAATCTCCGAAATAAAACCAATAGGTTTCTTTCAGGTAAAATGGCACAATTTTTTGTTCGGTTTGATCAATTTCCCAGAGGCTCGGACAAACACCTACCATTTCGTGTAAGTATTCATATAATTGTTTATATATTATAATGTCTTTCATATCAGTACACTAAATCAGAAAATGCACAATAAACTTAATAGATTTATTGTGCAAATATAGGTTTATTATATTGAAAAACAAGGTATTAAGATAAAGGACAGATTTTTATACCTGAAATATGGCATCAGATCTAAATAATTCGTGTTCATTATCGCTTAAATATCCTAACTGATTTGTAAGTAGTTTAGTTTTTCCAATTGTGAATCCATCAATATTTTGGTGGTGATGTCCAAAAATCCAGTAGTTTATTTTCGATTTTTCGATAAGATCGAAAAGTTCAACTCCAAATCCTTCATTTAAAACATCTCCTTTATAAATTTCGGGGTAATTAAGAAATGTTGGAACATGATGTGATACTACGACCTTTTTTTCTGGTCCAGCTTTTTTAAACTCCTGTTTTAAAAACTTTAAACTTTCTCTATGTAATTGGTTATAATGAAATGTAGTAAAAAGCTCTTCTTTGTGCTTTATGACTTGAAAATCCGACATGCTTCTTTGAATCGTCAATTGATTTGCCGGATTAATCTTGGTCCAAAGAGTAGTAAAAATGAACTTTAAATTTTCTTGTTCAACGGATAAATTATTTACCAGGAAGACATTGTTTCTAATTTTTTCATTAATACAACCATCTTTTTGAGTTATATCAAAGTAATAATATTCATGGTTACCCGGTACCCAATAGGTGTATTTAAAATTATCAGAAAGATAGTCAAAGAAGTCACTATGGTTCAGCATAACAATAAAGGGAACTATATCACCTGCTAAAATCAAAATTTCTCCTACTGGTTTAATAGGATTTGATTTTAGGTATTCCTTGTTTTCTGGGAATTCTATGTGAAGATCAGAACAATATTGAACTTTCATGAGATAAAATTACATTTTTTTATATAAAAGCATATTGTCTAAAGGTTTTATAATGAATGTTTCAAAAAACGAATGTAGAAATTTTTAGCGATGAAATAAGGTCTTTTATTTTTATTTGGGAGTGGGAGAGTTCTAGTTTTAAAAATGAAAGTCCTTAAATGATTGACAAAAGGCTCTTTACAAAATTTATTTTGGAATGTGCCTGTTTTAAAATTTTATTACGAATAATTAACATAAGAAGAAAATGTGTCTGTAATGTGTTATTTTTGTAATGGACTGATTTAGATGTGTTAGTGCAAGAAACTAATTAACAATTGTTAATAACTATAGTTGAAAAAAAGTCCGAAAAGATTATATGATTAGTCAGAAAATCAGATAATTACTAATTATCTTTGAAGAAATAAAAAAAGCCAGGCGGAAAAGAGTAGTTAGCCTGACTTAAAGTATCGTTGTTCACGATTTATTTTTGACAATGTAAATATACAACTTCGAGACCTTAGAAACAAAATAGATACTACCTGCTGGAAGTCAGCCACTTCGAAGTTTAATGTAAAAGCTTATGTGTATGTCAAGTACAGGAGAAAAGCCTGGCAAAGGTGTATATGTATGTAAGCATTGCGGACAAACGGTTGTATTAGATGATGATACTGATACTTTACCACCTTGCCCAAAATGTAATCATACTGAATATCATCCGTAACCAGTAGACAGAAGTTTAACTTAAACACCATTACAGATGGCAAAGAAAGTTACAAGTAAAAAAGCTGCTTCTGCTGCTTCAAAAGTTCTTCGAGATAAAAGAACAAGTAAGGCAAGCAAAACAGCAGCCGGTAGTGCTTTATCGCAAAGGGAGAAAAGGCGAAAGAAGTAAACTAACCTAAACTAAAAGAAGCTCCAATTGATAAAATTTATCAACTTGGGGCTTTTTTTATGGATTGTTAAGACTTAAGCTGTTTTAGTTCAATCTCAAATTTTATAACCCAGAAGGATGTTGCAACAAATGTGTATATAACGTACCAAGCCAATACTTGAGATATCCAAAAATAAATACCACTCCAATCAGAGAATGATTTAATTAATACAAAAACAGGTGATATTAATCCACATAAAACAAATAGTAATAAGATAAATGCAAGTCTTAATCTATTATGAGTTTTAACTTTCTTGAGTCTGTTTTTTGCAAACTTAAATAAGCGAAGTATGTTAGAAACAGCAAAACTTATAGTAGCAATAAGGCTTATAGTTGCTATTATCGGATTATTAGTTAATTTATAAATATATTCTATCATCTTTTAAATAAATGTTAATCAAATGTATAAAAGCTGATTTTATTTTTAAAGGGAAACCGAAAAAATCTTTTTAAAGTGTCCAACCGTTATACAAAACTGTCCAAGTTTTACATGCATTCTTGATTTATCAGATTTACGTTTATGAAAAATTTACTAGCATTTTATATATTGATAAAAAGGCTTTGAAAAAATAAGCGAAAAATAGGGAAGTAGCCTGTAAGTTATATTTAATAGGTGATGTAGAAACTACGTTTTTTTGTCCTTTACTAATTTAACTCCATTTAATACCTTTCGGAAAGTCTATAAAATCTACTGTCCTTTTTTTTAAAGGAGAGTGAAAATATTTTTACTGAAAATGAAAACTTTTATGGTATGACTTTCTAAAAGTATTAGAAGAAAAAAATTAAGGAGTATTTATATATTGAAATAAATTATGAGATATGAAAAAATTAGTTTTTAAGTTTAGAGAGTTTTTAAAGGATTATGAAAGAGAAATTATTATTATTTTAATGATAATAAGTGTCCTTATTCCATTAATTTGGGGTTAAGAACAAATTTTCTTTAAATAAAGTTGTCAGTATGACAACTTTTCGTACCTTTGTAGCGTATAAGTTTATACAAAGTATAACGTAAAAAGTCTAACGTAAATTAAAATTTAGTATGCAAACAGTTTAATTTTGTCAGAATGAGAGTAATAACGAGTAGGCGATTCGTTGAATTTGCTGAGGCGTACCCCGATTGCAAGGGGCAGCTGGAATTAATAAACAAAGAATTGAAAAATGCGCTCTTTGAAAATTTGAACCAGGTTAAAGATACTTATCCAAATGTAAGTATTCTTAAGAATAACAGAGTTGTTCTTAATGTACATGGAAATAAGTATCGTTTAATTCTAAAGTTCAATTTTGGAGCAGGAATTGCATTTGTGCGATTTATTGGCACTCATGCAGAGTATGACAAGATAGATGCTAATTCTATCTAAAACAACTAAAATAAGTGGATATGTTTTATTTATAGCGTTTCATTAGGGTCTCATTAATCAGATGAGAGATGAATCGTTATGCCTAAAAACGTTAAAAAAACTTAACATTGTTAAGTAAACAAAAATGTATACTAAACCTTTTATTATATAGCCATGTACAAAATTATACACTTTGTAAAATGTGAAATTTTAAGCTTGGCACACAAAAACAAACTATGAAAAAATTACAAGACATGAAACCTAAACTTTTAAAGTCTGAAGCAGAATACAATGAAGCTTTAGAACGCATTGAAGTTTTGCAGGATGCAAAAGTTGGCACTCTTGAAGGTGATGAATTGGAATTACTTGCATTATTAATAGAAAATTACGAAGAAGAACACTTTTCATTACCTGAACCTGATCCAATTGATGTAATACAATATTACATTGAACAACGTGGTTTAAAGGCGAAAGATTTAGTTGGTATTATTGGCGACAAAGCTTTAGTATCAAAAATATTAAATAGAGAAAGAAAATTAAATCTTCGCATGGTAAGGAGCTTACATAATAAATTACAAATTCCTTTTAAAGCTTTAATAGCAGAGTATTAATCTTATTTAGCTTTTTTGAATTTAGGTTAGTGTGGATAAAAAGGAGCAGGTGCTTTTTATAGCTTAAAATGAATTGCACAATGACAAAAAAATTAATTTGTAATTTTCCAATAACCACCTTTGTCAGGACCAACCCTGTTTAAAACACCTTCTTTTTTAAGTTTATCAATGTTATATTCTACACCACGCCTTGTTAAGCCCGTTTCTTTCTGTATTTCTTTTATGGTTATTTTAGGGTTTTGACTTATTAATTCGATTATTTTCTCCACAGTTTTCTCCACAGTTTTCTCCACAGTTTTCTCCACAGTTTCACCGACCTTTGATCTGTTAAATATGATAGTGAAAAATCCTGTAAACTCATATTGTGGCTCTGCTAATCCTGCCTGTAATACTTCTTTTTTCATTCGGTTAATACCTGTACCCAATTTTTCAATAAATCGTGCACGTTGAAAAAGATTTGCTATTAACGGATTTCGTCGGATACTTTTTTTCCCAAAATCTTTTTGATCAAGAGCTTTAGGTAATCCCCCAGGATTAGAAATTTCAACCCTGTCGTCGAAAATTTCAATCATTACATTTGCTCCATCTTCAAAATAATTTCGGTGCATAACTGCATTTATTACAGCTTCGCGTAGTGCCACTTCTGGTATTTCAAGAATATCCTGCCTTTGTATGCTTTCAATTTTATAGCTTACATTTAGGTGTTTTGTTAAAAATATAATCGATTCATTAATTGTATTAATAAAATCAGTATTAATGTCTTTCCTATCGAGAATATTTATCTTTTCCGTTCCCTTGTATAAAACACAGGTAACGATACACTGATTGATATAATCGCCTGGTTTTTCTGTAAAAAACAAAATCCCTGCATTATTTAAACAAAAAATATTTTCATTAAGCACACCAAGATTTCTTAAAATATCTTCATCTTCCATGATTTGTGGAATACCTGCAATTTTAAGAAAGGTTCGCAACAATTCAGGACTATATGCTTTTTTATAATTGGTTTTAATTTTAGATTGTTCATCAAACTTTATTCTGCCTTCTTGCTGTAAAAAGTCAACAATCTGGTTTGTATTCATCTTTTGTGTACTGGCACCATTTCGTATGAAAAATCCTTTATTACAGCGATAAGGTTTCTCATTGCCTTCGGGAATATGAACAATTAAAATGTTTTGAAAAGTTTCAAGATTGATATTAACAGACGGGTCACAATCTCTGGCAATAGTTTGAATTCTCGATTTTAAATCATTATTGATAGTTACACCTTTTTGATTGTTATCATCATCAATTCCAATAAAAATTCTTCCACCCGAAGAGTTTGCAAATGCAATCATTTCTTTGGCTAAATCGGAATTAACATTTTCTTTAAATTCAAGATAGTAACCTTCTCCTTCTTGCAATATGGTGTCTAATTCAGCTTGTGTCATTTGTTTGGTCGTTTTTTGTAATTGTTTTTCAAAGATATTCTAAACTTTTTTTAAACACAATATTCAATTTAAGCAGAATCGTTAAATCAATAGTATTTTTCAGTGACTTTCGTTTTACTTTGTTACAAAGTAAGGGTAATTATTCACTCATTTTGTAATAGAATTAGGGTAATATTTTATTGTTTAGTGGCTGAAAAAATCAAAATATTTATTTATACTTATCCTTAGTTCAATCTGTTAAGCCACTAATTCAGCCAGATTAAAGGTTCAGTCAAGACTGTTCTGTGTTGCGCCTGCGGCAGAACACTTGCTCTGGTCTTTACGGGTTCTTTAATCTGATGTACCTTTGCTTTCATGATTGAAATAAATATTTAATAGCAAAACAAGGTCTTTCATTTTTAATAGGTAGTGGGAGAGATCATGTGTAAAAATGAAAGTCCTTTTGTGTGTAAAAGCAGGCTCTTTTCAAAATTCATTTTGGAATGTGCCTGTTCTTTGGATTAGTCAAGAGTTCTGGAAAAGAATTTATCTGCCCTTGACAGGTTCTTATTTGTGTTTCAAATTTGTGGAAAGGGGAAAGTTATTTATAAGTTAGAAATCCTAGGTTTAAAATTCGCTTTTGTTTATTTATTTAAGTAATTTCATAAAACGAATGTTTAGTTGATCATTTTAAGAAATTTAAAGATTTAACATATGAGAAGTATATCTTGGAAATCACTTGAAAAGAATGTGAAATTAATTGCAAGTTATATATGGAATTGCAATGCTTCAAAAGAAACAATAAAAGGCGTGAATTATGATTGTGTCTTAAAACCCAAGTTAGGTTATTGGGTCATAGTTGAAGTTACTGAGCAAATGAAACTTGAAAAGGTTAGAATGGATATTGCAAAATTTGCTAGTAGCCGTTTGTCTTTAATTTCAGATGGTATATTTCCTGAATGTTATCTTGTCATGAAAGATGAACCTTCAAATTCAATGATAGAAACTGGTAAAGAAAATATGGTAAATGTACTTTCGTATTTATCTTTTTCTAGCTTATTTATAAATTATGAATCATATTTTCATGTTAGGGCTAAGAAAATATTTGGAAGTTCTGTAAATCCCTTGTCTGGGAAACCTGATCAGTTAAGATACACACCTGTTTTTTATAAAGATCATAAAACTAATGCTAATCTAGACCTTAACGCAATAGTAAAACTAATAAATGAGGGCAAAAGAATTATATTATTGGGTAATTATGGTACCGGAAAAAGTAGGTGTATAAGAGAACTTTTTATGAATTTAGGTTCAAAACAATCAGCAACTTTAAAATATCCAATTGCAATAAACCTAAAAGATAATTGGGGCACAAGAAAAGCTGAAGAGATTATAAGACGTCATTTTGATAATGTTGGTTTAAGTGATGTGGCTGATTCAATTCTTAAAATAATTGATAATGAGAAATTACTGCTTTTATTGGATGGATTCGATGAGATAGGATCTCAGGCATGGAGTCATGATCCCCAAAAATTAAAGCAGATAAGAGCTGCAGCTTTAAGTGGCACAAAAGATCTAATTCAAAAAAGTAAGGGTGCAGTAATAATTACGGGTCGAGAACATTATTTTAACAATGATAATGAGATGTATTCTTTATTAGGTTTGAAACAAGAAGACACTATACTAATTAAATGTAAAGATGAATTTACTAATGAAGAAATGGAAGATTATTTAAAGAGTTTATCTAATATAATTGATTTACCATTATGGCTTCCAAGACGTCCTATAATATGTCAAATAATTAATTCTCTTGACGTAAATGACATCGAAAAAATTTTTGTTGATTCAAATAGTGCTGTAGAATTTTGGAAAACTCTAATATATAATTTATGTGTAAGAGAAGCACGGATAAATCCTGTTCTTGATAGCGATACAATCTTAAAGATATTCATAAAGATTGGACAAATGACTAGAAACAAGATTGGTAATGTTGGGCCAATAACTGTTTCCGAAATTAATAAAGCTTTTGAACTTGTCGTTGGAAGTTCTCCTGTTGATGATTCTGCCGTTATGTTACAACGCTTGCCTGCTTTAGGTCGCATTTCAGCAGAGAGTAACGACAGACAATTTATAGATAATTATATACTTGATGGATTAAGAGCTGAAAACTTAGTGCAAATTATTAACGAGAATTTAGAAAAAGTTAAAAATGAAAAGTGGATAAATCCATTAGATAAACTTGGAATAGAGATTGTTTCGATATATATAAGAGAAAGCCATTCTGCAAATGGTTTCATAAGCTATTTATTTGATAACATAGATATTGATAATAAAGTCTTACTAGGAGATATTATAGCTTCACTTACATTCTATGCTTCGAAAAATCCTATGGATTTAGGTGGAATTACATTATCAGATTCATATATCTCAACTCTTAGTTTGTCCAATACTTTAATTGATAATTTTGTTATTAAGGATACCATAATTGAAGAGATTGATATTACAAATTACTGTTGTTCTAGGATTTCATTTAAAGATTGTATTTTTAAGAAAGTTTATGGACTAGAATCAATAGAAAAGGCGCCATCTTTCATAAGTTCTAATCATATTGAATCTTGTGAAAAAGAGTCAATTAGTTTTTATAATAATCAAATGAAACTTCAACCAATGCAGTTGATTTTTATATCATTAATCAAAAAACTATTTTTTTTGGGTAGTGGAAGTAAGTCTGAAAGGGAACTATTAAGCAGTTATGGGAATGATGATGACAAAAAGTTGGTATTAGAAGTAGTAAAAATATTGCATAAAGAAAAAGTTATTAAAAAGAGCAATTCGCAAAAGGATGTTACCTATATAGCGAAGAGTTTTAATAAACCCAGGATGAAGAATATTTTAACAGAGTTAAATCATTCCAAAGATAAACTTTGGTTAGAAATAGAAAAAATCTCTTCGAATAATGACCAATAATTTTTCCAACTAAACCAGTTTTAGTAACTAAAAAGGTCTTTTATTTTTAATAGGTAGTGGGAGAGATCTAGTGTAAAAATGAAAGTCCTTAGTGTGGAGAAAAAGGCTTTTCCCGATTTTTCTTCGGGATGTGCCTGTTTCGGTGGATTTACTTCGAAAAGACTAAAGGATTAGAAGATTCTTCTCGTAATTTTCTGGTTTTATTTTTTAAGGTTTTCTTTCTTTTTTTATCATCAAAATCAAGAATTAATTCTTGTAAAAAATCCTGTGAGTCTTCGTTGTTGTAATATAAAAACTCGTAAGCGTTTTTGTATTTTAAATTCTCATTTATGGTTGGCATTATATACTTACCAAATAGTAAGACTATTAATAAAATTGTTGCACCAATAATTGAAAGCTTTAAAAAGGAAATTAAAGCTTCTTTCCATTGTGTAATAGTCTTTATAATTGCTTTTCTTTCATTTGATAATTCTACTATAGCTGATTTTACATAGGTTTGATGCCTGTCAGTTTTTTCTTCCATTAATTGTTTTAATCCTGATAAATCAATATCGACTTTAAAGTTCTTTAAATGCTCAAGAGCTTCCTGTTCTTGAGAAACAAATTTTTCAAGAGCTGTTTTTAAAAATTGTTGTTCTTCTCTAATTTCCTTATTATCGTTAAGGATCTCTTGTAAAAGTTCGGTTAATATTTCATCTTTCATAATCTAAGGTTTTACTTATTACTTTTTTTAATATTACTTCAGGTCTATAAATTTTTGTCATGGATAGTATATTTTGGATCTTTTTAAGAGAAAAACCAATCTGGCTACCTTTTAATCTTACTCCTTTATTGTCTATAAACGCTATGCCGCGACCTATTTCAGTTTTGAGGTTCTTCTTTTCAATGATTGATTTAAAATCATCCAATGATTTGGATTTTGATAATGCTTCATTGATTATTCCTTTTATTTGATCTTTTCGTTTATCTAGTCTTGGAGTTTGTTTTTTGTCTTTATCAAGAAATTTCTCAGGAGATAGTACTTGTTCCAGATTATATTCTTTTTCTATACTTCTGCTGAATTCAGAAACTTTTTGGTAGTTTTTACTTGTACTAATTGCTTTACTATCAAATCCTACTCTATTGCAAACTATGTGTATATGTTGGTGTTTCGTGTCGTGATGCTGAACTACTAAGTATTGATTCTTATCAAAACCGAATTTCTTTGCAAGCTTTTCCGATATTTCCATTAATTGTTTCTTGGATACTTTGTCGTTATGAGTAAAACTTAGAGAAGTATGCCAGACAGGTTTTTCTATTTTTCGGTTTAATGCTTTTACGTCTCTAAATTGTTGGGTTAACTCATTTTTATCACCATAGCAATTATTATAATGTAAAACTTCGGCAAGCTCTTTTTTTTCGCCATTTCTTCCTTCTAGTATATATCGGATGC
This sequence comes from Bacteroidales bacterium, assembly GCA_030600865.1. Taxonomy (GTDB): domain Bacteria; phylum Bacteroidota; class Bacteroidia; order Bacteroidales; family UBA12077; genus UBA12077. The sequence goes on from JAUVUS010000002.1 coordinate 17,157, forward strand.
AACTACCAAAATCTTTACCTATTGATATTTTTCCAATCATTTGATATAAGTTTTTATATTCTCCGCTAACTGCTTTATTTCTTCCGACAATAATTTTAATTCAGCTCTTTCAATTGGAGAGAGCTGCTCATTGATATTTCTTTTTTTTGCTATTTGGTTGATGTTAGCTGATAAGTGATTTAGTTTTCCTGTAAATTCAAGAATTTGTGGGGGATAGGTTCTAATAGTTAACTTTCCATTCAACCCAATTCCCCTTAAATATTCAGAAATGGTTAATCCTGCTTTTTTTGCCTTGCTCAAAATAATTTTTCGTTCAATAATATTACACATAACGGCAAGTTGTTCTTGTCGTTTGACCTTTTTTTTAGGCCGTCCACCTTTATTTTTAGCAGGATTCTCCATTTCTTTTCTCAACAAATGCGAAGCATGAAGTTGAGCCAGTTAGTTTTGACGAAGTCAAAACATAGCTGGCTCCATAGTGCGCAGACAGATTCTCTACAGATATTACAATTCTTCATGCTTTTAAATATTCGTGCGATAAGTTTTAAAGGGATAATGAACGATCTTCTTCAATTTCCTTTTTTTCTATATAAGAGTTAATTAAGAAGCTATTCAAGTCCTTATATTCGCTGTATTGTTGGCTAACATCTTCGATAGAAGATAATCCTAACTGTAATATTCTGTTCTTAGCATTATTCCCTGTTGTATCATTATCCAGGAATAAATACACTTTCTCGTAATTTTTAAAGTACATAGTAGCTTTATCAAGAAAAGCCAAGGAATTAAGTATTAAAAAATCACTTGGACCAGGTTTTTCTTTAAGTTGAAAAAAGGATAAAAAATCAAAAAAGCCTTCAAATACACAAAGTATGTTATGATTGAAAGTTATATAAGTCAAATCTTTTGGTGATGTACAGGATTTGAAATGTTTATTTCTTAGCTCATATCCCCCCGAATTGTTTGGAAAACCAATAGAATAATATTGCTTTCCTTTAAGTCTAAAATGTACTTCCTTGCAGTATTTTTGAGCATTTTTAACATGAACTTTTCGTTCTTTGATATAGTTAATCAGATTAGTATTAGATAGGGTTTTGATTTCTGTTATTTCTATTTTAGAATCTCTTTTAGCTTCCTGTGTAATAAGAGGCTGGTGAAAAAAAAAATTATTGTCTGAAAGTCTTACCAATAGGTCAGATATTGAACAATTGTACAATTTAATTCCAAGATCAATAATAGTTCCACCTTCTCCAATTCCATGATCATACCAAATATTTAAAATTTTATTTATTTTAAAAGAAGGTGTTTTTTCCTTCCTAAATGGTGATAGATACCAATAATCATTTCCATTAACCTTTTGAGGAAATAAGCCGTTTTTGTCTAGTAATTCTATTATTGAAATTTGCTTGGCTTCTGTTATATTTATTTTTCTTTTCATAGTATTTTTTGATTATAATTTCTACTTAATATTGATTGCATTTTCTACACTTTCTGCACTATTGTATTAAAATTACAGTGAAAGTGCAGAAAGTGCGAAAAGTGCATTGCTATTTACACCTTCTTTAAGTATTGACCATGCTTGGTTCTTTCGAACAAAACTTCATCCTTAAAAAAGTCAAAAATGCTCCTTCTTGGTATATTTAACTTTAGAGCAATCTTTTCTGCTTCTTTTGTTGAGAATTCAGGTGGTAATGCTCTATAAAAGTCTCTTTTATCATTAGGATAGTTATTTAACGGGTCGTTGTATTTGGAAATCTGTTTATATACTTTAATGGCAGTATATTCAAAATAGCTAATCAGTTTTATAGAAGATTCAAACGCATTTTTATTTATTTGGGAGTTTTCCTTTTCTAAAAGACTATCTTCAAGAATTTGCAGAATTAGTGCAATTCTCGGCAAATAAATTTCAAGTTTGGAGTATATACCTGTTAAATCATCATTTAATTCATTATTTATCCTTTCGTTATTCATATCTCTCCAAGTCTTAAAAGCCTTTTTTGCATCATCATCAAATTCATATATTTTAGGATTATCACTATCATGATTTAAGCTAAGCTTAAGCAAAGCTTCGATTATTTTATGATAAGCCATTTCAACTGATTCTGATATTTCATTATCAGAAAATGCTTTTCTAATAACTTTGTCAGGATAAGCAAATAGAAATCTATGAGTAAACCCACTCTTATTTCTACCTTTACCAAAGGCTTCAGGAAATTTTGCAGGTTGTATAGTTCCACAAACACCTATAAAAGGATTCGAAATATAAATATCAATTTTATTTATTCTGTTAATTGATATTTCCTGGCCACTCCAGCAACTTATGTAGAATTGCTCTTCTCCGCCGCTATTATAACGATTGAAATTTTTAAGCCAGGTTAAAATTTCATCGGTATATATTACAACGCCATGCGGATTTTTTTCATGCACAAAACATAGGGATTCTGGGGTGAAGTCAGTTAAAAGGAGCTGTTTCCGTACAGGTGCTATTTTGATTGCAGATTTAGATTCTTCTTCATTATTAGACTTTTTCTTTTTCTGTTTAGAATTTAATTCATATTCCAAAAGTTCCTTTTTATATATTTTATAAAAATGATTGTCTCTTTTCTTAAATGGTTGCAAAAAGATGTCCAGGGGACTGGACTTGTTTATTCCTGCCTTACCTACTAATACAATCCATAGAATAGGCGATTCAATCCAACCATTTTTAATTTTGATTTTAGCATGATTCCCGCAAGCAAGCGAGAGTGCTATTAAAATAGCTGAGCCTACATAATCCATGTTTAGATTGAGGATTCTGTTGTATTTATCCATAATTTCCTGAATAACAAGGGGTAGGGCGTGCTTTGGAAAGGAGTTAGAATTATCATTAAAATCGGTTTTATCATCTGAATTTTGTATATTTGACATATTAAATGTTTTTAATTTAAACAATAGGAATTTACTAAGTAGTTGCTGCAATCAACGACTTTCTTATTTTTGGGATTTTAAGAAGTCTAATATTTCCTCTTTGTTGAAATACGTCCTTGAATTGAATTTGTATTTAATAATGAATTTTTTGCTAACCCAATGATATACAGTAGGTTTCGAAACTTGAAGTAGTTTACATACTTCTTCTATTTTAATAAAAGGGGATTTTTTTTCTGAAGGCTTTTCATTTTTATTTTCTGAAAGCTCTTCTTTAATGATTCTTCTAAATTCATTTAAAAGATCATCTGAATCTTTAATTGCATAAAGTTGATTTGTCATAAGCTTGATTTATTAGTTAAACTTTATGCAAACTTATGGCACTTAAAAAGCGGTTGTAGTGAATTGTAGAGTCTAGTAGTAAATTTTAGCTGCTTTTCTTCGCAGATTCATATATTTCTTTTATTTTATCTTCTTTTTTCTTTTTATCTTTTGCCTTTGTTGTTTCGATTATATCTTTTATTGTACTAATTTCTTCTTCAATGATTTCTAAAGCTCTATAGAATTTTATTCTTTTAAAGAAATACTTGATTATGATAAGGTTTGTCAATACACCTTCAGGTTTGTCTATTTCTTCTCTGTAATATGAAGGATACATAATATGTTTAGATTGGGTCAATGACTCTCCAATCAATTTTGATAAATATTTAGTTCTATCAATTTGAGATAATGTATCATCAAGTAAACCAGTGGCATATAGGAAGGAGCCAATAATTTTAACTTTAATCTTACCATCATCCTTAGAAGCAAATCTTTTTGCTTGTTTTATGCATTCATTATAAATAAAATCATTATCAGTGGATAATATTTCTTTTGTATTTTCTTTAATTGATTTTATTTCATTAATGATTTCATCTAGGATATCATTTGTTGTTAAAGAGTTACTTGTTAAGAATTCTAAATCATCAAAAATCTCATCATTATCAGAATTAATGTTTGCATATCTTAATTCATAAAATTCGTCTAATAGTTCTTTTTTATTTTTTTGATTAAAATTAGTTTTGTTGAAGTGTTTTATTAGTATATCTGGACCATGAATGAAAAGTTTATTTAGCTTTTGATAAATGGCTAGTTTATGTTGTAATTGATTAGGATTTGTTTTCTCTGTATTCCAAGTAGGACTACTATAACGATTGATACATTCCTCTAAAAATTCAATTACGTGCTTTGTTGTTTTACTTTTATGATAGTATTCGTAATTATCCCTTAACAGATGATATTCCAGATCAGTTAAATAATGATACCTTTCTATAAAAGATTCTTTAATGATAATAAGTACTTCACGAAAATTCATAATTAGTAAATTAAAGTTTAAGTGAAATAAAGTTAAATAAAAAAGATTGAAGATTGGCTAATAAGAAGTAAGAAAATGTTGCTTTAAATTAAGTGCAACACAAATGCAACACAGAAATAAAAAAGCCCTTGAAAATCAAGGACTTAAGTGTAAAAAAGCGGTCTGGACGAGACTCGAACTCGCGACCTCCTGCGTGACAGGC
>JAUVUS010000267.1 GCA_030600865.1 Bacteroidales bacterium
CTCAAGCAATTCTTTTGGTGAACGCGTGCTTAATTCTTGTTTAATTTCTTTGACCGATGCGGCTTTCATAAATACTATTTAGGAAAATCTGAAGATAAGGTTTTATTAGGAAAGATAAAAGTTGCTGGCAGTTCTCAATTACGCAGTCGTTCCTCATTAGTAATTCATAATTCTTAATTAATAATAGTAGAGTCCTCAATATAAGTAGTATCATTAATAATGGAATCCTCAAGCATTCTAAGCTCAAGTTCTTTTTCAACCATTTCAAATTGCTTAATCAATTCCTTGTAATTTTCTTTGATAGATTCTTGTTCTTTAAGCAACACCTTATTCTTCTCACCCATTTCATAATATAAAAATGCACGATCCAAAAGAATCCCCGCTAAAAAAAAGATAATTACAAGAATTGTAACCTTGGACCTTCTCATTTTTTTCTTATCAATTTGTTACTAAGTTAAACATATAGCCTAAATTATCAAAATGAAGAAAGTAGTTTGGAACTTGCCTTGCTGCCACTAACGAGTTAGGATTAACTAGCAACTTGATGATACAGTTCATTGAACAGACCCCCCTAGCTGGATGTTACTCTTCTGTTTATTCTCGTCATGTATTTCTGGTCGTTACTATCCGCTCCACTGCGAATAAAATCCCACTTAAACCTCCTTTTAAAAAAAGGGGAAACGGTTGCACGAACACACTTTTCAACAGGCAAGCCTGCCTTCTGCAGGTAAAAATGCCCGTTGTACAAAAAAACCGGCACAGTTTTAAATTTAACTACACCGGACTTCCTATTTATAATTTTAAATTACGTTTAACAAACTTTATCGCATTTTTTATAACTCAATTGAGTCTTAAATCCTAATATGTTAGCCCACCGTATGTTTATTCATTGTCTAAAGGTAAAATTCCACGCTTTCTTAAATCTCTTGCTGAGTGATGAACAGTTAAAATATTAACTTTTTGTTCATCATGCTGGTAGATAATTCTGTAATTACCTTTGATTAGTTCTCGAAATTTTTCATCATTAATTTCTGGAACAATTCGCCCAATTAATGGGTTCTCCTCTAATCTGGCAGCTTCCTTTATTATGCCTTCAATTGTTATTTTGGCATACTTGATAGAATCTTTTGAGATATATTCAGCAATATCCTCTATATCAATCAAGGAGCGTTTGGCCCAAATTATTTTAACCATTTATCAAGTTTTTTTCTAACCTCTTCAGTTGAATAAACATTACCCTCTTCAACATCCTTTAACCCTTGTTCAATTTTGTCAATTACAATAAGCTCCTCAATTACCTCTTCAATCGTGAAGTTGTCAGGTAAAGAATCAATAGTCTTTTTTATTTTCTCTTTTGTTAACATGTCAAAGTTTTTTTATCAAATTTACTAAAATTTCCGGAATTAATTTCTTTTGAAATTTGAGTATCTGCCCTCTTCTCCTATGTAGGCTAACTAACCAATATAAACTATTTATTTTTTATACTTTGTATGGGAACAACCCTCGGAAAATCGGACACACTTTTCAACAAGCAAGCCTGCCTTCTGCAGGTAAAAATGCCTGTTGTACAAAAAACCCGGACAAGAGCCCGGGTTAATCAATATGAATTACTTGATACTATTCTGTTACACTTTCAATCTTTACATTAACGGTATTCGATTTAGAAAAATCTACATTAACTGTTTCAACTTTTTTCTTATACGAAATATATGAAGCTGTAATTTCAAGTTTACCTTCTCTTACTCCATAAATTTCGAAGTTACCATCAAGGTCAGTGTAAACACTTTTTTCTTTTCCTTGAACTGAAACTTTTACACCTGCTAAAGTTTCACCAGTAATTTTATCTAAAACTTTTCCTGAAACTGAAGTAGTCATTACAGCGCTTTCAGAACCTCCGTTTTCATCATTTGCTGCATTCGCAAACGATATTGAGAAAACGATTAAACTTACGAATATAATTGCTATCTTTTTCATTTTTATTTTGTGTTTTTAATTTACATATTTATTTACATGACAAATATAAGAAGTGGATATTATTCAAATATTATTACAAAATAATCATTTCGTTAACTTAACATTAATTTAATGTTAGCTATATTAATTCTATGTAATATTGCAATCGAAAATAATTTCTAATTCAAGCCAAAAAATGAAAAAAAATCGGCAAATTTTTCTAACACTCCTTTTTAGTTTGGTATTTTTTTCTAACAACCTGTTTTCGCAGGATGAAGAAACCAAGTTTGAGCCATCTGGAAATGTTCATGTTAAAATATTCAGCAATTTTCATTATCAACTATTTACAGATGAACAAGAGTCTGCCTTCGCAGTTGATAGAGCATATTTTGGATACGAATATTTTATGTCGGAAAACTTCTCTGTAATTATCAAACTTGATATTGGTAGTCCTAACCAGGATTCACAATACGATATTTTAAAACGCTATGCTTATTTTAAAAATGCAGCTTTAATTTATAAAAAAGATAAACTTACTTTAAGTTTTGGTATAATCGATCTGTATCAGTTTAAAGTTCAGGAAAAATTCTGGGAACACAGGTACATTTATCTATCATTTCAGGATAAACATAAGTTTGGTAGCAGCGCCGATTTGGGAGCTTCTACTTCATATAAATTCAATGATTTTATTTCGGCTGATTTAACCATAATGAATGGCGAAGGATATAATCAACTACAAACCGATAATACCTATAAAAGTGGATTAGGAATTACAATACTTCCTGTAAAAGGATTAACAGCCCGCTTTTATGTAGATTATACCGAGCAGGATGAAATTCAATCCACATGGTCATCGTTTGTGGGTTATGATTTTAATAAAATTGCAAGAATTGGAGTTGAATATAATTATCAGGGAAATAATAAATACGAAAAAGATCACGACCTACAAGGTTTTTCAACATATACATCGTATAATGTTTTCGAAAAGTGGGAACTTTTTGCCCGTTACGATAAATTATGGTCAAATACTATCGAAGGAGAACCTTACGACTGGAATATTAATAAAGACGGCAGTGCAATTATAGCAGGTATTCAGTATAGTCCTATTAAGAATATTAAAATAGCTGCAAATTATCAAGACTGGTATCCTTATGCTCAAAACATTGATAATAAGTCATATTTTTATTTAAATTTTGAATATAAATTTTAATATTTAAAATTATGATTTCAAATAAATTTAAAATTGCAGGTATTCTCATTATTATATTATTAATATCATTTTCATGTCGTAAAAGCGATATAGTTGTTGACAATGGTACTACCATTACTGACGATGGAAGCGGAACAGGAACTGTAACCTGGACAGCGGATAAAGAATACATACTCGAAGGCTTTGTATTTGTAAATCCCGGACAAACACTTACCATTGAGTCCGGGACAGTTGTTCGCGCAAAAACAGGGCAAGGCGAAAATGCCAGCGCATTAATTGTTGCCCGTGGAGCTACAATAATTGCCGAAGGAACAAAAGAAGAACCAATCATTTTTACAGTTGAAGGCGATGATCTGAAAGGATCGATACCTATCGAAGCTCGTGGTTTATGGGGCGGTGTAATTATTTTAGGTAGTGCTCAATTGAACAGTGAATTTAACGAATCAAAAATCGAAGGAATTCCAATTTCTGAAACCAGTGGTATATACGGAGGATCTGTTAATAATGATAATTCGGGAATTTTAAAATATGTATCGATACGTCATGGTGGTACAAATATTGGCGAAGGAAATGAGATCAACGGATTAACACTCGGTGGTGTAGGTTCCGGAACAACTATCGAATATATCGAAGTTATTTCGAACGAAGATGATGGTTTTGAATTTTTTGGAGGAACAGTAAATTGTAAATATTTAGCATCTGCATTTTGTGGCGATGATGCTTTCGATTTTGATGAAGGTTATCGTGGCAAAGGGCAATTCTGGTTGGCTATTCAGGCTTCATCCTTAGGAGATCATTTGGCTGAACATGATGGTGGAATCGATCCCGTTTACGGTGAACCATTTTGTATTCCTGAAATTTATAATGCAACCTATATTGGTAATGGACAATTAAACTCAACCAACTTAATGACCTTTGCCGACAATGCAGGAGGTAAATATTATAACTCCATATTTATTAATCAGATAAATGGTATTAAAGTTGAATACCTAAGTGGATTTAACGACAGCTATCATCAATTTGAGAATAACAATCTGATATTTCAGAATAATATTTTTTATGATATAGAGGGTAATAACAATTCATCTATTTTTTCGATTATAACAGAATCAAGTAATGATTTGACTGATGAATTAATGGCATTACAAAACTATTTTGTTAGTGCAGAAAATGAAGTTTACGATCCTGAAATCGAAATTACAGAAACTGATTTTAATATCGTTCCGGCTGGCGATGTTGAAAGCAATCTGGCAGCATATCCTGAAGAGTGGTTCGATGATGTTACTTACAAAGGAGCCATTGACCCTTCGGGTTACAACTGGCTGGATGGTTGGTCATTGTTAAGCGAATCGGGAAAGATCAGATAAGCAAATTAAGTTAAAATTTTAAAATGCCTAACCTGCCTATCGGCAGACAGGAGTGCACTATAAGTTATTTACTTAAAATATAAATTGGCTTTATGTTATTTGTAGTGGGTTTTATTAAATGCCAATTCATTATAGGAATTAAACATTCAACACTCAATATACAATATTCAATTTTCATTATTTCTGCATATTCGACTTCGC
>JAUVUS010000074.1 GCA_030600865.1 Bacteroidales bacterium
AGAGGTTCCACCATTAACAAGTTTAAATAGAGAAAGAATTAATGATCAGGTTTATTTAACAGGTGTACTTAAAAAATATATTTTATATCCACAGAAATCAGGAAAAATAAAAATTGATCCTTTTGAATTGGATGTTCATTATCAAAAGCCTGGTAATAGAAGATCGCGAAGTATGTTCGATGATTTTTTTGGCGCCATTGATAGTGAAGGCCGCAAGGTAATTAGTAATTCTGTTACAATCAATGTTTCCGATCTTCCTAAAAATAAACCGTTTAGTTTTTCAGGTGCGGTTGGTCAGCTTAAATTATCAGCTTCAGTTGATAAGTCTGATGTAAATACGAATGATGCTGTTAACTTAAAAGTAAAAATTTAAGGAAGTGGAAATTTAAAATATATTAATCCGCTTAAGATTGAGTTTCCATCCGATTTTGATGTTTATGATCCAAAAGTAAGTGATAATATAAAATATTCGGAGAGTGGTGCACTAGGGAATAAAACTTTCGAATACCTTATGATTCCACGTCATGCAGGAGAATTTACTATTCCTGCTTTTAGCTTTACGTACTTCGATACAAAGACAGATCAATACAAGACTCAGAAAACCGGGCCTTTTAATATTAAGGTTGGAAAATCAGTAGGAGATACTATGCTTACAGTTTCTACTGCTTTTACAAAAGAAGATGTGAAATTTTTGGGTCAGGATATACGATTTATTAAAAAGGATATTAAATTGAAGAATGCCAATCAATTTATATTTGGTTCCAGAACTTTCTATTTGGCTTATGTCTTTGGTATTATTCTATTCTTCATAATTTTCTTATTACGCAGAAAGAAAATGAAAGAGAATACAAATGTTATGCTGGTTAAGAATAAGAAAGCTAATATGTTTGCCCGTAAGCGATTAAAGAAAGCTTCAGGTTTTATGAAACTAAACCAGCGGGAAACATTTTATGAAGAATTGGTAAAAGCTCTTTGGGGTTATATAAGTGATAAACTGGGAATTCCTGTTGCCAATTTATCTAAAGATAATGTCCGAAGCGAGATGCTTAATAGAAAAATTGATGAACAATATATTGAACAAATATTAAATATTATTGATCGCTGCGAATATGCTCGTTATGCTCCGGTTACTGAAGAAACAAAAATGGATACTTTATATAAAGATGCAATTAAGGTTATTAGTAAGTTACAGCAAAAACTGAAATAGTAAATTGGTGAAATAGTTAATGGTAATTATAGTTATGAAACACATCAATGATTAATTTAAAATATATCTACCTGTTGGCAGATAGGCAGGGGTATAATTATATAATGAAATTTGAAACTTGAAATTCGAACCGAGTTTGCGAGCTCAATGACTGAAAGGAATTAAATTCTGAAGAAGACCATCCCGAAAATTTTCGGGACTAATTTCTAGTTTCTACATATTAAGATTTTAAAATACAAGTAGCTGAAAATATATCAACTACAAAAATGCAAACACATGAAGAGAATTATATTTCTTATATTTTCAATATCAATTACGCTTTTCCTTAATGCACAGGAGGCAGACTCATTGCTGATTAAAGCAAACAATTTATACACAGAAGGTAAATACCAGGATGCAATAGATACTTACGAAAATATTTTAAAACTGGGATACGAATCACCTGAATTATACTATAATTTGGGGAATACATATTATAAGCAAAATGTAATTGCCCAAACTATTTTAAACTATGAAAAAGCTCTGCAATTAGCTCCAAATGATGAAGATATAAATTATAATCTTCAGTTAACAAATAGATTAGTTGTAGATAAAACTGTAGTTCTTCCTGTTTTTTTTGTTACCGGATGGGTAAGAAACCTAAAAAAAATATTCATATCGGATATTTGGGCCGTTATTAGTATAATATCATTTCTATTCGCATTACTTTTTATTTCTTTTTATTTATATAGTCGAAATTTAGGATTTAAGAAACTTTCCTTTTGGTTTGGATTTTTTATTGTAATTATTTCTATAATCTCTTTTATATTTTCATATCAGCAGAAACAAAAAATATTAACTGGTGATACTGCCATAGTTATTAGTTCTTCAGTAACTGTAAAAAGCTCACCCGATGCTAGCGGAACTGATTTATTTGTCATTCATGAAGGAACAAAGGTTTGGGTTGAAGACAAAATTTCAGAATGGAACGAAATAAAACTTAGCGATGGAAGTAAAGGATGGCTAAAAGTGAATGATATAGAGGAAATTTAGTTTCAAGTTTAAAGTTTCAGGTTTCAAGGCTGTCTATCGTAAACATATTTTAAGTTACAAGCTTCAAGTTGCATGTAAATTTAAAATAGGGTTTAGAGAGTTGGTAAATGTTACTGTATCCTGCATCCTGTCTATATACTCAATACTCTTTACTCATTACTATTTAAAAGAATCATTCTATATTAATCCCTGTATTTAAACTTCACTTAAAACTTTTAGTCTTAAATTTAAAGTTTTAGTATCTTATAGTGCTGAAAGTTATACCAATTCTTTTTCAAAATACCGTATATATTGTGGTGTTTTTAATATTAGAATGGTTAATGCCGATGCAATTTCAAAGGAGTATTTGGAATCTGAAATGGGTGAACAAATACGACAACGGCTTTAGCCCTCATGAGCGATAGCGAATAATTTGAAATGCTATCGGTATTATAGTGCTGAAAGCTATATGTATATATGTGCATATCGGCTTTCGTAAAGCATTAAAACCTAAATTACTAAAAAAAATAAACCTATGAGACCATTTAAAGGACTATTTCCACTTGCAACCTGGCTAATGCGTTTTGCGGTGGTGTTTTTTGTATTAACCACTTATTGGAAAACATTTACATTTTTCAATTTTCAAACTGTGATGTTTTATGTTTCTGCTATTTATGTAATTTTCTCAGTTCTTCTTTTTATTGGCGGATTATTACATAAAGGTAGTCTAACAGTTTTATCTTCTTTAATCCTGATTTTAGTTACAGGATACCACGCTTTTTTAAATTTGGAATCAAAACTGGATCATAATTTTGCAGTTTATGTTGTTTTAGGTTCCATATTCATATACTTTTTTACAACCGGTAATAAAAGATAATATAAATGTTTGCTTATTTACCTAACCACAGGAACTATATGCTGAAAATCAATTTATATGCCCCTAATCCGCCAAATGTTGGAAGCAAATTGATTTTCCTAACACCCTTTAGGGATGGGGCAAATGAGGAAAATCAATCTCTGCTTTAGGTAAGTACACGGATAGTTATTAAAAATAAATCACATGAATAATACAAAAAAATATACCCGAAGGCACTTTCTTCAGGATATGGCTTTTGGTGGTGGTGGATTAATTGTGTTGGGAACTTTTGGTTTTCGAATCTTTAAAGATAAAGAACAAAACCTTATAAAAGCTATTAGTGTAAATTTTGAGAAATGTACGGGATGCAGGACTTGCGAAACTGCTTGCTCTGCATACAATCATCCAATTGTCATTGATAATGAAAAAGTAAATGGTTTAGGAAATCCACATTATTCAAATATTAAAGTATATCATTTTAATCCTGATATTGATATTCCATCAACTTGTGCACTTTGCCCTGATGCACCATGCATTGAAGCCTGTCCTGTCGCTCCTGATATGATTACAGGTCGAAAGGCTTTGTACCGTGATGATAACATGAGCATTAAAAATGATACTGAACGGTGCATAGGCTGCATGCAATGTGCAAAGGCTTGTGAAAATATTCGTGGTGGAATTATTCATTCAAATCCCGAAACACATAAGCCGGAAGGTATGTGTACACTTTGTGATGGCAATCCTCATTGTGTTGAAAATTGTCCGTTCGGAGCTTTAGACTATATTGAAATACCTGCCGATCGTGACATAGCAAATTTAGCACCCGCAAAAATTGCAGAAAGGCTGATTAAACAACTGTATAACATAAATGTTTAGGAGGGAATCATGGCAATAAATGGATATTATGGACAATTACTCGATATAAATCTTACCACAGGAGAAATTAATAAATCTCAGATTCCTGAAGAAGATCTTAAACGATTTATCGGAGGACGTGGTTTAGGAACTATAATATTATGGGATAAATTACCCGGACCGGGTGTTGACCCGTTGTCGCCCGAAAATGTATTGTTATTTATGCCGGGACCCTTTTCAGGATTACCTATTCCATCTTCATCACGAACAACAGTGGTAACAAAATCAACACGTACATCTGCAGTGAATTCAAAATATGAACATGGTTCAACTGTTAGTTATTCTAATATGGGAGGATTTTTTGGTCCTGAAATTAAATTTGCCGGTTATGATGGAATATGTATTACAGGAAAAGCTGATAAACCTGTATACATTAAAATTGAAGATGATAATGTAGAAATAATTGATGCCGGTAAATTCTGGGGTATGGGAACCGAAGAATTCGATAATGCACTGATTGATGAACTGGGAGATCGTAAATTTGAATCATGTTATATTGGTCCTGCAGGTGAACAACTTATACCTATGGCATCGATTCTAAATACTGCTGCTCGTGCTGCAGGCCGCGGAGGAACTGGATGTGTAATGGGATCAAAGAATCTTAAAGCTATTGCTATTAAAGGAACTCAATCGCCTAAGCTTGGAGATCATAAAGCGTATATTGAATTATTATCAAAAGTGCGAAAGTCATTTCGTGAAGATAATACCGATGAGTTAAAATGGTGGCGACATGGAGGAACAACTGGCGCATTAACCAGTTCAAGCCGAAACGGAACACAAGCTGTTAAAAATTATGGCGAAGGTACATTCGGTGAAATTGAGAAAATTGGAACCGAAGCTAATCGCGAAAAGGTATGGAAACGTGATTTTGCTTGTTTCTCATGTCATTTAGCATGTAAAAAAAGTGGTATAGCCAAAGGCTCGTATAGTGTTATGGTACACGATGGCCCTGAATATGAAACAGGAACAATGCTGGGTGCTAACTTATTAATTTCTGATTTATCAGGATTACAAAAACTTATTGCTGTTGCCGATGATTATGGTATTGATATTATTTCTGTTGGTAATACCATTGGGTTTTTAATGGAAGCTTATGAAAAAGGATTAATTGATAAAGCTTATCTTGATAATATAGATCTAAAGTGGGGCGATGTAGCTGCGTCTTTAGAAATGATGCATAAAATATGTAATCGGGAAGGAATTGGCGACAAAGCTTGTAATGGTGTTAAATATATGGCTAATGAAATTGGACAGGATTCACATAAATTTGCTATACATGTAAAAGGGCACGAACTCGCTGCATGGAATGTGCCGGTTAATTCTGATTACTGGAGCATAACATATGCAACAAGTAACCGTGGCGCATGCCACATGAATGGTGGTTCGCCTGACAGTCAGGATGATGCTGCTCTTCGCGATTCTATTGCTGCATGTAGTTTTGCAAGTACCTGGTACAAGGATGAAATAAGTTATGCGAAATTTCTTACAGCAATTACAGGTTTAGATTGGAGTGAGGAAGAGTTTGCCAAAGCGGGAACACGAATATTTACACTCGAAAAAATGTTCAATTACCGCGAAGGTTTTAATATTAACGATGATGTTTTACCTCCAAAATTCTTTGAAAACAAATTTACTGTTGGCGATCATAAAGGAGCTATTGTAGATAGAAACTTTTTCAAGAATCATCTTGCAGACTATTATAAACTGCGTGCCTGGGATACCAAAACATCAAAACCAAAAAACGAAACACTTATTGATCTCGATTTAGGATTTACAATCGAGAGAACATAATTTGCTTATTAGCTTTTGCTGTTAACTTAAAATATCTTTTTTTATTCCCCCTTTTTTAAAAGGGGGCTAGGGGGATTAAAATTCATACTTCCAAACCTTTATTTCCCCAGCTGGCGCCGACATGCTTGTCTGTCGAAGGGTGACTTTTTTCCTGTTTTGTGCACGTCATGATCGTTCAGAAAATGTATATTTGATTATCAATACATTAAGGTCTGAAAATTGATAATTTGGGTCATGCGGACACAATTATATTGTTTTTTAATGCGATAAAATTTAAATTTTTATTCTGTTGCTAATTAGAACATAGCGGGCTGGAAGGCTCAAAAGGCGGGCAATGCGTTGGAATGAATTGACAATCATATGAAATATCCGCAAAGAGGTTTATCCAGCTTTTCGTGATATTTCTATGATTGGCAAGAGCGGGATGAAGCATCCCAGCCTGCCGGCTGGCAGGTTTTGAGCTTGATTCTTTGTTTCTTTCTCATCTAAGGAGAAAGAAAATAAGTTAAATATTTAATATACAGCATTTTTTAGCACATGCAATTTCATTCCAAAATAGCAATCCCAATTTGGGTCATGCATTGGCGAAAGCAGATGTTAACTTAAAATATCTTTTTTTATTTCCCCTTTTTTAAAAGCTTGGCTGCCGAATGGCAGTGGGCTAGGGGGATTAAAATTAAAAATAAGAAACAATTATAAGTGTTTGAAAAATAAAAGACTTCAAAGTCCTTCTTTATCACTGATTAACTAGCTTTTTTACATTTAGGTTAAAATCAAATGGTTATAAATAATCAATTTTATTTGATAAATGTTAAATAAAATCGTAATTTGAATAATTTTATTGAAAATTAGTATGTTTCTTTCCTAATCCTCTGTTTAAAATATTGTAACTATAAGGTATTTTCATTTTAACAATTATTAATGAAAAATAAATCTCCACCTTAGTTGTAGTCAAAATCTTTTTGATATCAATCCTTTTTTTTCCAAAATTTAAAGAATTCAAATTATTAATTAAACGCTAATTTTATGAAAGTATTTAAACTTTTAATTATTCTATTTGCTATATCAATAGCGAATTCTTATGCAGGTAAAAAACCTACCATAATTGAGAGAATTAATAACACTGAAACCATTCAGGTTTATTTTTCAGAATCTCAAGTTACTGTTAAACAACCTGAAGCTTCTGCTACAGTTTCTTTATATCCGGAAGAAGCTGAAGCTGTAAAAACAAAATTTGAATCTATTGATTTACCTGAAGATTATGCATCAATTTATAGCACTGTGGTTGATGAATTAAATAAGGTGTTTGGTGTAGAAAAATTTGTTTTGGGTAATTTAGACGATGTGCCAAAAAAGACAGTTAAAATATTTGGCGCAGACACTGAAGTGGAAGATTGGAACCTGTTGGATGATAAATTTATTGTTACTGCTTCTGTTAGTGTTAGATATTATGGAATGACCTATTCAAGAGCTGACGAAAAGGTGAAAATTGAATCTAATCTGGAAGCATCAATAAATCTATATTTCTGCGACATTGTAGAAGAAAAAGCACCATTAAAGTATCTTAACGCGGCTGGAACTAATATTTTTGTTAAAGGAGATAAATTAACACAAATGGGAATTTTTACTACTATGGAACAATTTACAGAGCAAGTAGCTCCAAATTCTTTAGTAGATAAATTAAAGGAAACAGTACCTGGTAGTCTTGATAAATTTTATGCAAAGCAAAAAAAGAAATACGATAAAGCTAATAAATAGAGAATCTTTTTAAATAAAAATAGGATCTGATTTCAGATCCTATTCTTTTATTATATAATATTTATTACACCAAACCTTCATTTCCTAAACAAAAAATATTCAATAATTTATTAATAACTCAACTTTGGATTGTCTGATTTTTTTATTAATTTCATGAAACAATTTTAAACAGATGATTTTTATTCATATTATGTTTTATTTTATGTAGAATAGTTGTCCGTCTATAAACTAGTTGTACACCATTTGCTTTAATGACAGTGCTTAAATTGAAATTATAATGAAAAAGGGACAGATAATTAGCATCATTGAAAATAAGATTCAAAAATTTATAGACAATATTAGACCTCCCGTTGAAATGAGAGATAAAGTGGATATAGGATATAAGTTTGAAGATAACACTGTTGAAATTTTTGAGATAAGACCTAAGTGGGATAATGAAAAGGAAAAAACCCATTTGCTAATAGCAAAAGCAAAATATATTAAATCACGTAATAAATGGAACATCTACTGGATGAGAGCGAATGGCAATTGGGAAAGGTACGAACCCAACTTAGAAGTTAATGAACTAACCGATTTTTTTGAAATTCTTAAAACTGATAAGCATGGTTGTTTTTGGGGATAATTCATTACGTGCTGACTGGCATAGATTATTAATAATCACTCTGATATTGACTTTATGTTTTAAGACAGTTAATGCTCAGAAACATGAATTTAAAAAAGAACACATCTGTGGAAAATGGATAATGATAAATTTTGAACAAAATCCATATGAGCTTCATGACACGATAATATTTAAGAAAAATAAAGAATTTCAAACATCAATTGTTCCTCAAACTATTAATATTGGCAAATGGAATTTAGTAAGGAATAGAATTAAGCTAAAATCGTGTTTGCATAGTTCTGATAATCCATATAAATGTAGAGATTTTAAGTGGGACTGGATAGTATTAGAGCTAAGTAAGAATAGAATGAAAATTAAGCAACTTGACAATTCTGACGGAAAAATCATTGAATACAAAAAGATAGAATAGCAAACAGTGTACAACATCGGGTCAAACTCAAACCGGGTTTTTGTGGTTTTTTGACAACCTGCTTGCCAGCAGGCAAGTTTTTGTTATCTTTAATTTTTGTTAACGGGTCTCGATAACTATCGGGATGAAACAAGGCGAACTTAGCGAAGCGATCTCAC
>JAUVUS010000025.1 GCA_030600865.1 Bacteroidales bacterium
ATTATTTATTAGTATTTAACCAGGATGAATTAGCCGAAATAAGAGCCAAAAAAGAAGAGGCCGCTAATCGTTCACAAAACGGAAAATTATGCCAAGATCAGTAAATTCAGTTGCTTCAAGAGCAAGAAGAAAAAGAATATTGAAGCACACCAAAGGGTACTTTGGTAGAAGAAAAAATGTTTGGACTGTTGCTAAAAATGCATTCGAAAAAGGATTAAGCTACGCATACAGAGACAGAAAAACCAAGAAAAGAAATTTCAGAGCTTTATGGATTCAAAGAATTAATGCAGGTGTTCGCGAACACGGAATGTCTTATTCTGAATTCATGGGTAAATTAAATAAAAAGGGTATAGCACTTAACAGAAAAGTATTAGCCGATTTAGCAATGAATCATCCTAAAGCTTTTGCTGAAGTTATAAAAACTGTTAAGAAATAAATTATTTCTATAATATATTATTGAAGGGAAGCTATTATGCTTCCCTTTTTTTATATTTACAAATCATAAAAACGAATTAACATTTTTTAAGATAATTTTTAAAATCTTTAATTGGTTTTTCGATAACTTGCACAGGAATTATAGCTAAACAATGAATATAGCAATTATTGGATACGGAAAAATGGGTAAAGAAATAGAAAAATTTGCCCAAGAGCGAAATCATAATGTGGTTTTACGTATCGATGAAA
This sequence comes from Bacteroidales bacterium, assembly GCA_030600865.1. Taxonomy (GTDB): domain Bacteria; phylum Bacteroidota; class Bacteroidia; order Bacteroidales; family UBA12077; genus UBA12077. The sequence goes on from JAUVUS010000025.1 coordinate 685, forward strand.
ATAATATTAAATCATTAACTAAAGATGACTTTAGTAATGTAGATGTTGCAATTGAATTTTCAGTTCCTGAAAGTGCTTTTTCTAATATAAATTTATGTTTTGATAATAACATTCCTGTTGTTAGTGGTACTACAGGATGGCTTGAAAAATTTGACGATGTGCTTGAAAGATGTAAAAATGAAAATAACACATTCTTTTATGCATCAAATTATAGTATAGGTGTAAATTTATTTTTTAAGCTGAATCAGCATCTGGCAAAAATGATGAATAATTTCACTGATTATAATGTTCGAGTTGAAGAAACACATCACACTCAAAAATTAGACGCTCCAAGCGGAACTGCAATTACTTTAGCCGAAGGTTTAATTGAAAATATTGAACGAAAAAATAATTGGGAAAAAGAACAAGGAAATTCAGACAATGCAATTGCTGTTAAATCATTTAGAGAAGGAAATGTTCCGGGAAATCACAAAGTTATTTATGATTCATCGTTTGATAGAATTATGATTGAACATGATGCAAAAAGCCGTAAAGGATTTGCATTAGGAGCAATTTTAGCAGCTGAATTTATAATTAGTAAAAAAGGTTATTATTCAATGGACGATTTATTAAAAATTTAATATACAAGCAAAATAAAATGACACTAAAAGAAATTTTAAAAAACAAGTACTTTAAGTTTGGAGTAGTAATTGTGATTTACCTGCTTTGGGTAATCTGGATAAAAAACTATTGGTTTTTATTTGGTATACCAATTATTATTGATGTGCACTTAACTAAATTTGTGAATTGGACATTTTGGAAAAAACCTGATGAGTCTGAAAAGAAAAGTGCTGTAGTTGAATGGGTTGATGCTTTGATTTTTGCCGTTATTGCAGCGACTTTAATTCGAATGTTCTTGATAGAAGCCTATACAATTCCAACATCATCAATGGAAAAAACTTTATTGGTTGGCGATTATCTTTTTGTAAGCAAAGTAAGTTACGGACCAAAACTTCCTAACACGCCTATTTCATTTCCTTTTGCACATCATACTTTACCTTTAACAAAATATAAAAAGTCTTATGTAGAGTGGATAAAAAATCCGTATAAACGAATTGCAGGTTTTGGAGATATTAAAAGAAATGATATTGTAGTATTTAATTTCCCTGCAGGCGATACGGTTGTTTTAGAAATGCAAGAACAAGATTATTATTCAATTACAAGAAATTATGCCGATGGACTAAAACGTAGAGATATTCAGCAGGGTGATCCTATAAAATCTTTTGAGAGTTATAAAGCCATTGCAAGGGATTATATTTGGGATCAGTTTAATATCACTGTTCGTCCGGTTGATAAACGTGAAAATTATATCAAACGTTGTGTTGCAATTCCTGGTGATAGTTTAAAGATTATTCATGGACAGGTTTATATAAACGGCGAGGAACAGCCACATTTTGAAAAGATGCAATACGATTATTTTATAAAAACTAATGGAAAACAAATCAATTCAAAATATTTTGAAAGATTAAATATTGCTGTTGATGACAGAAGATATATTGCTTCAAGTTCGATGTATGAACTACCATTAACTGCTGAAAATGTAACTAATTTAAAAGACTTTACAGCTGTTTCAGTAGTTTCGAAATATGAGAATACAAATATTAATATGGCTAATATTTCAATCTTTCCACATAATACTAAATATCCATGGACAGAAGATAATTTCGGGCCATTATATATACCTGAAAAGGGTGTAACTATTGATTTAAATGTAGATAATTTGCCATTATATTATAGAATAATTGAAACCTACGAGGGCAATAAGCTAAGAGTAGATGGTAGCGAAATATTTATTAATGATAAAAAAGTTAATTCATACACTTTTAAAATGGATTATTACTTTATGATGGGTGATAATCGTCATAATTCAGCTGATTCAAGATATTGGGGTTTTGTTCCTGAAGATCATGTTGTAGGAAAAGCCGTGTTCATTTGGTTGTCGTTAGATAAGGATCAGCAATTTGTAAATAAAATTCGTTGGAACAGAATGTTTTCGTTAATACATTAATAAAATACTACATACCTTTGTACCGGATAGTTATCTGTCCGGTATTTTTTTTACAAAGAAACCATGAGCAAGAAAGTTATTTTATCGACAGCATATCTAGCTCCAGTTCAGTATTTTACTAAGTTATTTAAGTATGATGAGGTATTTATTGAGAAGCACGAAAATTTTATAAAGCAGAGCTACAGGAACAGATGTAAAATTTATGGTGCAAATGGAGAATTATCATTATCTATCCCGGTAAAGAAAATATCCCTTAAAACAAAGATTAAAGATTTGTTAATTGATTATGATACCAATTGGCAAAAACTGCATTGGAAATCAATAGAATCAGCATATCGATCATCACCATTTTTTGAGTTTTACGAAGATGATTTAAAACCATTTTATGAAAAGAAATATAAATTCTTACTCGATTTTAATATTGAAATACAGAATATGGTATTAGAACATTTAGATATTGATGTTAATTTAAAATTTACCGATAAGTATTGCCATATTTTAACTGAAGAAATTGACGACCTTAGAGAAAAAATTCATCCAAAAAAGAAAGAAAATGATCCTGATTTCATTACGGTTGAATATACTCAGGTATTTCAGGGAAAATACGGATTCATACCCAATTTAAGTATCATCGATTTACTTTTTAATGAAGGACCAAATGCTATTGAAGCTTTAAAATAATCCTAATGGATTGGCGTTTAGTCAAAAAAAAGTTTTATTTATCAATTTTTTATTTATTTTTAAGTCAAATTTTGAAATGAAACCTAAACACTCGAAATGAATAGCCTTGTAATTCAAAAAACAGATTCAACACCCGAAATCTCTTTTTTAAAGAAAGGAGAGCTAACAATAACCGGAAGATCCTTGCCTGAGGATGTACATAAATTCTATGACCCGATAATTGATTGGGTTAAGAAATTAGACACCGAAAAAGTCAAAGTGGATTTGAAACTGGAGTATTTAAATACTTCATCAACAAAAAAAATATTACATCTGTTAACTTCATTAGATGATAATAGTAATATTAAAGAATTAAACGTTAACTGGTATTACGAATTCGATGATTTGGAAATGGAAGACCTGGGAGAAATATATAAAGACGAATTAAAAAGAATAAAATTTCATTTTGTTGAAGGGGTCGATATTTTTTAAATATGAGATTTACATAAAAATGTTATATAATGTGAACTACTTGGAAAAGTAGTTCTTTTTTGTAAGAAACTTACATACTCTGGTTTTAACCTGAAATTTCATCATATAAATGTTAATGTTCATCAAAATACAAAATTCATAATCTTTTAGATGTTTTAATACATGGTATTGCTAAATAGCATATAAACTGATGGTTGTGATACTTGATGTTGGTTATTAACAATTGCTGCTAAATTTCCAAAGCGTAGTATTAATAACATCTATCTAATTAGTACGTAGATTTATATAGTATTTTATAAATTCGCACTAATCTTTAAAATCGGATTGAAATGAAAAGAGCTATACTTTATATCTTTATATTATTTACAATATCTGTAAATGCACAGGAAGGTACTAAACAATTAATGCCAAATTCTAATGATAGATTATGGTTAGAATTTAATGTATTTTCCGGAAATGATTTTGGCAATTATTCTGCAAATGAAAAAGAGAGAATCCATATTTATTTGAATGCAGGTGAAACCATACATTTCGGAATGAGAATGTATACTGCATCAAATTATGGTGGTAATGTTCTGACAAATGCTGCATTAGTATATTTTCGAATAAAGGATCCGAGTGGTACAATTATCTTTCCTGAACAATCAATGCGTACATCCGGAAACGGTTATATTGATTCATATACTGAAGCAGTAACAGGACCAAACGGTGTCGTTTTAAATGGAACAATTATTTCAGGAGGATATAATTCACTTACATATACAGCTGCAACTACAGGAAATCATTATATTGAGTTTAATACAACCTCAACCGGTCGAACCCGATTTGCTCTTGAATATTTTGACATAACTGTTACCGATGCTTCTAACAATGTAATTACTAATCCCGGTGAACCTAATATATCGGCAGGAAGATTATGGTCAAAAGGTTGGGTGTTTACTAATACAAGTTTTGATCTTTATCCTGTAAAAGCAGAATTTTATGTGTTTACGTCCGATGAATTTATTAATAAAGTTAATTATGAGATGAAACCATACTCATTTAGCTTTGTGGCAAACTCGTATGGTGTGAGCCCGGTTACTACAGAAAATTATATAGAAAGAGCACAAAGTCAGGATGATGATCAGACAACTGGAGATATTTCTGAATATCGAATCTATTTAAACGATCCGGATCGGTTAGTGTGGCCTAATACTACTTTAGCACCTCCTAAAGTGCAGGTTTGGGCTGAAGATACACTCATATATGATTACGATTATTACAGGAATCCAATGCTGGATACTATAGATAAAGACTTTATGTTGCTTGAAAAAAATATGAGTACTTGCCCTCATGAAAGTATCACTATATTTAAGATTGAATCAAGTCTTGATGGATTTGTTGCTATTATTGTTGATATCGATGGAGGAGGATATTCCACGGATGGTAACGATAGGGTTATCTATCGGAATATGAAAAAAGGATTGAATTATATTTTATGGAATTTTAAAGACGATAATGGTAATATAGTGCTTAATGCTGATTATACAGCTTCGGCAACATTTCTTGGTCGTGGCCCGGCTCATTTTCCTTTATATGATGTAGAATCGCTAAGTGGACTTTCAACTTCTTCTGTAAGACCTTTCCGAAAATTAGAACTTACCAATTATTGGGATGATTCACAAATAACTACCTGGGGCGATGCCTTGGGTGCAATGGATGAAACTCAGAGAACGCAGGTGGTTATTAATGAAGATGTTCCCAGGATGTGGACATTTAATTCTGCACAGCAGAATACACCTCACAACGGTAATATGAATACTCTTAATTCCTGGTTTCATGCTGTTGACCTTGGTCTTTCAAACATGACTTTTAGAGTTGCGCAAAGTGATACTAAATGTGTGGATGGTTTAGCACCGTATGTAGGCGATGTTTATAAATATGGTGATAAAAATATTATAATGAATTTTGAGGATACTGATTTGTCAATCAAGTTCTTTGATCCGACCGATCAGCCTTTAAATAGTATTCGTGTTCTTTCATTACCGGATAATGGAACATTAAGCCTTTCGGGAACACCCGTGACTGTTAATCAGGATATCTCATCTGCAAATATAAATTTTCTGACTTTTGATCCGGATACTGATTGGTATGGAAAAGCACAATTTGCATGGCAAGCATATAATGGTACAAGATGGTCGTTAAATCAGGATAGTGTTTATTTAATTATTAATACCGATCCAACGATAGATCCTATTGCTGATCAAACTATTTGCACAAATACAAGTTTGGAAGATATGCCATTTACTATTGATGATGATGAAACTCCTTCGGAATTAAATGTTATTGCATATTCTCATAATCCATCTCTGGTTCCTAATAGTAATATTTTAATTGGTGGTTCAGGAACAAACAGAACAATAACAGTTACACCAAATAGTAATACGTCAGGTTTTGCAATAATATATGTAAAAGTGGATGATGGATTGTCTGAGGTAATTGAAGAGTTTTCTTTATATGTTGGTCCTGACCTTAATTTCTCAGGCGATACAACAGTGTGTGTTGGAGACGATTTAGATCTTATCGCACAGGAAGTAGGTGCTGTTTACGAATGGAAACTGGAATCAACAACACTAGGAACATCTAAAACTTTAAATATTGCTGCTGCAAGTGTTCAGGCAGGAAATTATTCTCTTACAGTTACGAAAGACGGATGTTCTGCTACAAGGTATTTTGAAGTTGCCGTAGCTCCGTTAACTACATTTACTGGAGATGTAGATGTTTGTGTTGGCGAAGAAATTTCGCTTAGCGCAGATGAAACAGTTGCCATTTATTCATGGAAAAAAGGAGCAGTAGAAATAGCAACAACAAAAGTTTTAACAATTTCGGATGCACAATTAAGCGATGACGGAAATGATTATACACTAGAGGTTACTAAGGAAGGATGTAATAATACATCTGATCCGTTTACTATTTCAGTTATTAACGAGCCTGATAAAGATCTTACAGTTACAGGTAGTACTGTTAATTTAGGTAACAATGGAACGCTTACCATTACCAGTGCTGAAAATGGTATTGTTTATGATGCTTATATTGGAGGCACATTTATTACAACTGAAACTGGAACCGGTGCTAACTTGGTTTTAACAATTCCTTCAGCAGATTTAAGTATTGGTGATAATATTGTTGATATTATGGCTAACAACGGGAATTGTGAAGTTTCGTTAAATAATTCAGCAATAGTTCATGTGAATGTTCTTCCTGTGGCTAATGATGATACTGAAACGGTTGATGAAGATGCAAGTGTAAATATTGATGTATTAAATAATGATTCAGGATTAGACGATGGAGGAATAGTTGTTACAATTACTGATAATCCTGATCATGGAGTTGCTGCAATTCAACCTGATAATACAATAACTTATACTCCTGATCCTGATTACTTCGGAGTAGATGATTTTACTTACCAAATAGAAGATGTTGATAATGATACTGATGATGCATTAGTAACAATAACTGTAAATTCTGTTAATGATGTTGTTGATGCTATTGATGATGCATTCAATGTAAATGAAGATGGTACTTTAAATGAGGATTTATTAACCAACGATTTAAATTTAGGCGATGGAGGAATTACAACAAGTCTTGTAAGTGATGTAAGTAATGGTACATTATTATTGAATGCAGATGGTACGTTTACATATACACCAGATGCTGACTATAATGGTACTGATAATTTTACATATCGTTTAAGTGATACTAATGGTGATACTGATGATGCAATAGTAACAATTACGGTAAGTTCAGTGAATGATATTGTTGATGCTGTGGATGATATATTTTCTGTTGATGAAGATGTAACATTAAATGAAGATGTATTAACCAACGATTTGAATCTGGGTGATGGAGGGCTTACAACAATTGTTGTGAGTGATGTAAGTCATGGAGCATTAACTTTAAATGCAGATGGTACATTTACATATATTCCTGATGCTGATTACCATGGTTCTGATAGTTTTACATATCAGCTTAGTGATACTGATGGCGATAACGATAATGCAACAGTTACAATTACTGTAAATTCAGTGAATGATATTCCTGTTGCAAACGATGATGCGGAATCAACAAATCAGGATACAGATGTTGACGTGAGTGTTTTATCGAATGATTCGGGTTTGGGTGATGGTGTAAAATCGTTAACGGTAACTTCAGGTCCTGCTAATGGATCAACAACGGTTAATGTTGATAATACAATAACTTATTCACCCAACGCTGGTTTTAGTGGTACCAATACATTTACTTATGAAGTATGCGATAATGATGATGAGTGTGCTACAGCTACTGTAACTGTAATTGTCGATAATCAGGACGATCAACCTGTTGCTGTAGATGATAATGCAGTAACCAACGAAGACAATGCAGTAACAGTTGATGTATTAGCTAATGACCAGGATTTATATGATGGAGGATTGGTTGTTACCGTAACTTCTGCTCCAACAAATGGAGTTACTTTGGTAAATGTCGATAATACGGTTACTTATACTCCTGATGCTGATTATAACGGTGCTGATGTATTTACTTATCAGGTTTGTGATGGCGATAATGATTGTGATAATGCTAATGTAAATGTAACGATTAATTCTGTTGATGATATTGTTGACGCAATTGATGATGTATTTACAGTAGATGAAGATAATATTTTAAATGAGAGTGTTTTAACTAACGATTTAAATCTGGGCGATGGAGGTATCTCGGTTTCTGAGCTTACAGGTGTTAGTCATGGTACTTTATCATTAAATGCCGATGGCAGTTTCACATATACACCAGATGCAGATTATAATGGATCGGATAGTTTTACATATCGTTTAAGGGATACAGACAATGATACCGATGATGCTACAGTAACAATTACGGTAAGTTCAGTTAATGATGTTGTTGATGCTGTTGATGACTCTTTTACAGTAGATGAAGATGGTACTTTAAATGAAGATGTATTAACCAATGATTTGAATTTAGGTGATGGTGGGCTTACAACAACTGTTGTGAGTAATGTAAGTAATGGTACATTAACTTTAAATGCAAATGGTACATTTACATATACTCCAAATGCAGATTATTATGGTTCTGATAGTTTTACATATCAGCTAAACGATATTGATGGTGACTCCGATAATGCAATTGTAACTATAACTGTAAATTCAGTGAATGATGTTGTTGATGCAATTGATGATGCATTCAGTGTAAATGAAGATGGAACTTTAAATGATAATGTTATAACTAATGATTTAAACTTGGGTGATGGCGGAATAGAGACGATTGTCGTGAGTGATGTAAGTCATGGAACTTTAACACTAAATTTGGATGGAACTTTTACTTATATTCCTGATGTTGACTATAATGGTTCTGATAGTTTTACATATGAACTAAGCGATACAGATGGCGATACAGATAATGCAACAGTAACAATTACTGTAAATTCTGTTAATGATACTCCTGTTGCAACTGACGATTCTTACAGTGTAAACGAAGATGTTACTTTAAATGATAATGTTTCAACTAATGATCTGAATTTGGGTGATGGTGGTATCTCAGTTTCTGAGCTTACAGGTGTTAGTCATGGTACATTAAATCTTAATGCTGATGGAAGTTTCGATTACACTCCTGATGCAGATTATAATGGTGCTGATGGATTTACTTATCAAATATGTGATGGTGATCCTGATTGTGATAACGGGACTGTTTCTATAAATGTATTCCCTGTAGACGATATAGTAATTGCTGTTGACGATAATTATACTGTTAATGAAGACGAAACTTTAAATGATGATGTATTAACCAACGATCAAAACTTAGGTGATGGCGGTTTAGTTGTTTCATTATTGACCGATGTTACAAATGGTTCATTAACGCTTAATGCCGATGGAACATTTTCTTATACCGGAAATGCAGAGTTTAATGGTTCTGATAGTTTTACATATCAATTAATAGATGATGATGGCGATACTGATGATGCAACGGTAAATATAACCATTGATCCGGTAGATGATTTGGTTGATGCTGTTGATGATTCGTACTCTGTTGATGAAGATGATGTGTTAAATGGAAATGTTCAGGATAATGATCAGAATTTAGGAGATGGTAATATTAGTATTTCTCTTGTAACAGATGTTACAAATGGTGTTTTGGTACTTAATAGCGATGGAACATTTACATATACTCCTGATGCTGATTATAACGGGCCTGATAGTTTTACTTATGAAATAGAAGATGATGATGGAGATACTGATCAGGCAATTGTTAGTATTACAGTAAATCCTGTAAATGATACACCACTTGCTGTAGATGATAATACAGGTACTCAGCAGAATACAGCAATTGAAATAACTGTTTTAGCAAATGACCAAAATCTTGGTGATGGTGTCAATAGTGTTACAATAAGTACAGCTCCTACAGGTGCTATGGGAACAGCAGTTGTTAATCCTTCAAATACAATCACATTTACTCCGACAAGTGGATATACAGGAACCGCTACGTTCCAGTACGAAGTATGTGATAATGATGCGGAATGCTCAATAGCAACTGTTACTATTGTTGTTGACAATGTGGACGATCAGCCAATAGCAGTTGACGATAGTGATGTAACGGACGAAGATGTTGCAATCACAATAGATGTTTTAGCGAATGACGGTGGCTTGTTTGATGGTGGAATTATAGTAACAATTGATGCAAATCCTGATAATGGAACCGTACAGGTAAATCCTGATAATACAATTACCTATACTCCAAATATTGATTGGTATGGTAATGATGTATTTTCTTATGAAGTATGCGATGTCGATGGTGATTGTGACACAGCAGATGTTACAATTACTGTAAATCCTGTTAACGATTATGCTCCGGTTGCAAATGACGATTCTTGTGCAACAAGTATGAATACACAAGTAATAATTGATGCCTTAATAAATGATACAGATTTAGATGATGGAGGATTGGTAGTCACTATTGAAACACCTCCTGCTTCAGGTTCAACAAATATTATCGATAACGAAATTATCTTTACTCCAGCCACTGATTATACTGGTACAATAACTCTGGATTATAGAGTTTGCGATAGAGATAATGATTGCGATATAGCATCTGTCAAAATTGAAGTTAAAAATTCAAATGTTGTTCCAACTGCTATTGACGATAATATTTCAACGATTGAAAATATATCGGTTGATATTAATGTTTTAGCAAACGATACAGGACTTGATGAGGGAATAGGTGCTGTTACACTGTTTACAGCTCCTGAAAATGGCACTTGTATTGTAAATGCAGATTATACCTTAACCTACACTCCTGGTATTGATTTTGTTGGAAATGATAGTTTGGAATATAAAGTTGAAGATATCGATGGTGATTTTGATATGGCTAAGGTTTATATTACTGTTACTGCTAAACCAAATTATGTTCCTGTAGCTGTTGATGATTCACGTGGTACAAGTATAAATACCCCTGTTGATATTGATGTTTTAGTAAATGATACAGGATTAGATGATGGAGGTATTGTAGTAACAATTCATTCAGCTCCAAATCCTTTGGAGGGTTCGGTTACAGTAAATGGAGATAAGACAATTACATTTACTCCGGTTGCCGATTATATAGGTACTTCAACATTTGAATATCAGGTTTGCGATAAAGATACTGACTGTGATATTGCTACGGTTACCATCAATGTAAAAGAAAATAATTTAATTCCGGTTGCTTCAGATGATGAAGTAACAACATATAAAAATGAATCTGTTATTGTTGATGTATTAAATAATGATATCAATTTAGAAGATGGTATTAAGGAGTTAAAAATACATACAAATCCTTTAAATGGTAGTGTAATTGTTAATGCAGATAATACTATAACATATACTCCTGCTATGTGGTATCTCGGATCAGATCAGTTCGAATATATGATTGAAGATATAGACGGAGATTATGACATAGCAACCGTTACGGTAAATATTATTGATAAACCCAACTTTATTCCTGAAGCTTTTGCTGATAGCAGAGGAACGACAATAAATACTCCTGTTAATGTGGTTGTTTTATTAAACGATTTAGGTCTTGACGATGGAGGAATTGTTGTTAGTATAAAAACCGCACCAAATCCTGCAGAAGGTTCTGCGGTGGTAAATCTAGCTGATAATACCATTGATTTTACTCCGGCAACCGATTATCTTGG
>JAUVUS010000330.1 GCA_030600865.1 Bacteroidales bacterium
AATACGTTCTTTTTCGAGCAATTCAGCCTGTTTCTTTGCATCTTCTTCTTGTCGGCGTTGTTCGGCTTCTTCTTGTTGTTGAGCCAATAATTGAGCCTTCCGTTCAGCTTCTAGCCTGGCCACTTCTTCTGCTGCTTTATTTCGAGCTTCATCTTCAGCTTTAATTTTAGCTTCTAAAGCTGCTTTCTGTCTTGCTTCTTCCTCCGCTTTTTTCTTAGCTCTTTCTTCTGCTTCTACTCTTTGTTGTTCTGCTATACGTTGTTTCTCAAGCAATTCTGCTTGTTTTCTTGCTTCTTCTTCCTGACGCCTGCGTTGGGCCTCTTCTTCTTGTTGCTTTCGAATTCTTTCTTTTTCTTGCTCTTCTTGAACCTTAGCCTCTGCTGCTGCCTTTCTTCTGGCTTCTGATGCTGCTTTTTCTTCCTCAAACCTTTTCTGACGTTCAGCTTCTTCGGCAGCTTTCTGAGCTGCTATCTCTTGTTGTCTTTCAGCTAATTCTTTTTGTCTTTGTTCTTCTAAATGTTCTTTATGAGCTTCTTCTAATGCTTTTTCGGCCTGATTAACTTTGTTTCTCATTTCTGTAGAATAATCCACATCATAATCAAAATCACCTATTTGTCGGTAAAATTTAATCAATCCAACAGGTTGAGAAAAAACCACTGTATTTACTCCTTCATATTGGTTGAAAAGTTCAACCGCAAAATATATTGGTGTAAAAGCTTTATTTTTAAAATTATCGGGAACTTCAGTATTTATACTAATTTTTTTAGTTACATATCCATCTTTAGAGAATTCAAATATATAATCTTTACTAATTTCTAAATCCATCTTAAACCTCCCTGACCTATCTGATGGTATAGATTTTACTAGTTGACCATTCTCATATAAGTTAATTTCTCCCTCATTTGCATTATCTCCATCTTTAAAAGATAATCTTCCTTTTACTTCAAGTAAATTTTGAGAATAGATACTTTTAGTTAAAAGAATAAAAGTTAAAGTAATTGAAAGTATAAATATTTTTTTAAGTAATCCTTTTCTCATCCTTAAATAATTTGTTCTTTATAAACAGGAACTGTAAACATGAACTGTGTTCCATTTCCTTCTTTGCTTTTTACATTTATTGTGCCACCATTTTTTTCAACAAATTCTCGTGAAATAATTAAACCAAGGCCAGTACCTACTTCATCAGCAGTACCTTGTGTTGATATATGGGAATCAATCTTGAAAATTTTTTTCAAATTTTCCTCAGGTACACCAATCCCTGTATCAGTTACAATTATTTCAATATGCTCATTAATACTTTCGGCTTCAATATTTATAATATCTCCGGAGTTAGTAAATTTAACTGAATTTGATATTAAATTTCTTAACACAGTGTTAATCATATTTCTATCAACATAAGCAAATAAACCCATTTTTATATTTGCGTTTATTTTAACACCTTTTTTCTCGGCCTTTTCCTGAAAAAGATTCATATTTTCAATTGCAAGTTCAAAAACCTCAACTTTTTCTGGTTTTACTTCCATCCGTCCTGTTTGTGATTTAGCCCATTTGAGCAAATCTTCAAGCAAATTATATGCGTTATTTGAAAATTTATTAATCTGCCTGATAAACTCTTTTATTTTATTTGAATCATAAGTATCGTATCGCTCTATAAGTAATTCAGATAATCCAATTACCGTGTTAAAGGGATTTTTGAGATCATGAGCTATTATAGTAAAAAATTTATCTTTTGTAGCATTTAGCTCTTCCAACTCTTTTTTTTGTTTATCCAGTTCGTCCCTTTGGCGTTCAATTTTAAGGTTATTTTGAGTTAATTTCTCTTCTAAAATATTATTATCCCTAAGTCGCTTTATTAATGCTTTTAATACAGCTTTAGAAACTTCAATATTATCTTTAATAATTTTATAAAAATCCTCCTGATTTAAACGAAGTAAGTGAGTTGTTTCAATAGCTGTTACAGTTGCTGATCGAACAGAAGAATCTATTAATGAATACTCACCAAAAAAATCTTTTTCTCCAAACTGAGTAAAAACATGTTCACCATCGTGAACTTTCACTTTTCCTTCTACAATAATATACATAGCATTTAGCTGATCTCCTTTATGAAAAACAGTATCGTCTTTCTCAACAAAAACATCAGTTAGAAGGTCTGCAAGAAGTTTAAGAATTTCTTCGTCAGACTCTGAAAAAATAATCACATCACGTAATATATCAACGCGTTTTTCTATTTTCTTTTCAGAACCTATCTCATTTATTTTAATTCCCATTATGCTTCTTTTGACTAAGGCTTTTTTAATACTTCTATTACGGCATTTTTATTGCATGGTTGCAATCTTAATTCATAAAACAAATATAATAATTAATTAAAGGTTACCTCTAAAAATTGAATTCTTTCAAGAAACAAATATAACATATAAGATGCAAGGCATATTTTTTTAATTTGAAATAAAAAATCCAGAATTTAAACTCCGGATTCTTTACTTAATTATTTATGCTTAACCATTTATTTTGCAGTGACTTTGGCTCATAATAATCAAACAAATCGTAGGTAGGCCAATTATCAATAGTAGCTAAACCTTTAATTACTGTTTTATTAATTTGAACAGGGAATCGAGCACCATATTTAGGTGTAGTGTTGATAATAAGTACCCAACTTAATCCGTTCTGTTCTCTTTTTAAAAGTGCAGATGTTCCTGATAAGGTTCCTGTTCGCCACCAAAATCCATTACTATCTGTTCCTGTCCATCCAAATGGTCTGATCCATTTGCTTGATTTTGTCATTTCAGTTATTGATTCAACCGACAATATATCATCTCTCATACCAAAACCATCAATAGCAACCAGGAATTTCATTAATTCAGTTGGTGACGCAACCCAACCTCCTGCTGCACCAAGTGTTTCAATGGAATTACCACCATAATACTTTGGAACCCTTTCGCCGGTACCAAAGCTTGATAAAACTTTACGTTCTCCTTTAAGACCATAATAATTCACTTCATTTTCATAACTATCTTCAGGAAGCGACTTGCCAAGATGCATATCATAAATTCCCAAAGGATTTAATATTTGAGTAACAATATAATCTTCGTATGAAGTATTGGATACTTTCTCAATAACCAAACCTAAAAGCGCATAACCAAAATTAGAATAAACAGATTTTTTACCCGGAGAATAATCTAATTTTCGATTTTGAATTACATATTGAACAATAGTTTCAGTTTTTAAAGGAAGTTCTGCATTCATTTTCCTTGCAATAGAAAGATTTAAAAACATTGGGTCTCCCTTTCTATTTGTCCAGCCGGATGTATGATTTAAAAGATTCTTAACGGTTATTCCTAATACTTTTTTGTCTTTAATTTCAAGGAACTCACTGTCGTTAATAATTCTATTTTCGCCGAAAATAGAGTTATTCAGGCTAATTTTACCATCATCCACAAGCTTCATTATTGCAACAGATGTAATCAGTTTAGATACACTCGCAATGCGAAATAAATGTTTTGGTTGAACTTTTATCTCATTTTCTTTATCGGCATACCCAAAACCTTTTGTATATATTAGTCTTTCGTCTTTAACAACAGCAACTGAGGCACCAACAATATTCCATTTTTGCATAAAGCTTTCAATCTGCTGGTCTAGTCCCTGCATCGATTCATAAGCAGATAAATTATTCGTTAATCGTAATGCAATAGGCATTTTTTCTTCTGAAGGGAAAACTTTCTCAGTAGTTGTCTTGTCGGAAAAACTGATTGCTATCTCTCCAAAAAAGACTAAAATAAATAATAATGTTATTCTTAATACTCGTATAAATTTCATAAAAATTGTATTCGTTCCTACTAAGGATTTATTACTAAATAACCTATACATTTAAACTTGTTCTTTTTACTTTTAACTGTGTTACTCAAAGCCTTAAATAACTTCGTTTATTTTGTACATCTTATTTCGCAAAAAATCCATAAATCAATATCCAGAAAACAAACTTCTGGATATCTGCACCTTATTAAAAATTTAATAAGAAAAACGGGTGCAAA
>JAUVUS010000136.1 GCA_030600865.1 Bacteroidales bacterium
ATACGCTTGTCTTTCGTTAATAATTTGGATACTGTCTTTAATCCAATTGATTAAAACATTGGGGGCTTGCCTTACATTTTCAACAAATTTTTTATCAAACTTATTGATAAGAAAACTTTTGTATGCCAAAAGCATTTCAAGTTCAATTCTTGGGTTTAAAATATATTTTTTAAATATTTCCGGAGAAAATTTATCGGCATAAGCCATTGAATTATTTAAGTGGTTGTTTAGAATGCTTGCCTTGGTATCTCGTAAATCTTTGTTTGCAATTACATTAAGAAGTGACTCTGTCCATTTACTATCTTTATTTGCATCAATAAAGTTGATAATCTCATTGTAATTTCCTCTGCTTTTTTTTACGTATTGCCATAAATTTTTATCATGTACGGCAATAAAATCTTCTTTCGAAATAAATGATGAAACATAAGCATTACGGATAGAATCTTCGTATTGTAATGTGGCTTTGTTTTGGTTTATTTGTTCGTTGGATAATTCAACTTTTGTTTTGTCAGATATAGGTGGTGGCATTAATTCCCAATGCAGGTTTTTAAATTCAGGATTGTTCATTACAATTGTAACAGTATCTTTTTTGCCGATTTTAATTTTTTGAAAACCATAGTTTACACTGTTACTTGCCCAAATCAATAATTCGCCCAAACCGGTTGTTAGATACGAAATGCCGTTTTTGTCCGATTGTTTTTTTGTTATTGGATAGAACTCTGCATAATTGTACAATTGATATTCAATTTTTGCATCTTCAACCGGTTTTCCTTCTACATCAACAATTTTCACAAATTGCTTAAATGTATTTGCATATCTTTCTATTACGTTAATATCGTCGTATTGTGAGGTGCTAACATTAATTTCTTCGCTACCTTTATATTCGCCAAAAACACGGGCATGTACTAACATTGCGCGACTTGCCGGTTCGTTGAACCAGCCAAAATTCAGAACCGGTTGCGGCTCGCATGCGCCAAGAAAGTACCATTGTCCGTCTGCCCAAACCTCAACCCAGGCATGATTATCGTCGGAATGTGCCCAGCGGGGTGTGTAAACCTGGCGTGCCGGAATGCAAACCGAACGCATAGCTGCTACGGCAAAAGTTGATTCTTCGCCACAGCGTCCATAAGCTGTTTTCATGGTAGCCAAAGGCGATGAGGTACGACCGTCGGCAGGGCGATACTCTACTTTTTCATGACACCAATGATTTACTTCAATTGCCGCATCGTACATCGACATACCTTTAATACGGTCTTTTAGTTCGTTATAGAAAACAATCCTTGAAGTATCTAAATTTTCATTATTAATACGGTAGGGTAAAACAAAATGCTTATAAATATTTTCAGGAATTTTCGTTGCCCATTCAATTTCATTTTTCGCTTTAATAGTTGCTCTTACATGTTTGAGGTAAAAATCACCGTCATAGTCGGCTAAATCATTTAAAGGCATATAAGCATACAAAAATTTTAATGACTCTATTTCTTCATTGCTTAATTCTTTATTGAAAATACCGAACAGCTCATCATTGCGATTTTTTGCAATTTCTTTGGTTTCTCCAAACTTTTTGTCTGTTGTAGTTGGTTTTTGATTACAAGAGCTAATGCTAATTATTAATAAAATGGCAATTGAAATTGAACTTAGATTTTTCATTGAATTTAATTGAGTATTAATTTTTCTTTTTCTAATTTTTTTTCTAATTTGTATCCACGTATAATCTGAATTTATGAAATAAGCAGTTATTACATAACCAAGTTTACGAATCCATTGAAAATCGACAAAAACATTTTTTATTAAATGCAGGTTCACACAAAATTAATTAAAAAATATCAACATATGAAAACATTAAAGACACTTTTGGCACTTGGTCTAATCTTATTTACGGCAGAGATTTTTGGACAGACTTTACCCTCTTCTTATCAAACTATGTTTAATGAAATTACCACAAATTTTGAGACAATTCGTAGCGGAAATTCGATTAAACAAGGCAAGAATTCCTTAAGTATTATTAACGAGAATAGAATTGCACTCCGCACTGAGCATAAAAAAAAGGTGAAAAATCTAACTTTTGTAACAAAGCTTGATGAAGAAAATAAATTATATTGGGTAGCTGCAAACCAGCTTACAATAGACATGGTAAATAAATATGAAGATTATCTTACTAAGATATTAAAATCTATGCTTGAATTATCAGAAAAAAAGTCAAAAGAATAATTCTTTTTGCTAGTTTACTAGTAAGCACCTGAAAGCATAATCTTCTATATTTTTTTGGTTCCAAACAACGAATCTGGAATTTTGATTTATTGCGCTAAGTTATTAAATTCGGAGACATTTGAAAATATTATTGCTAATAAGATCGTAAACGCAGTTCCTCTTTTAGAAAGAAGGGATGAAAGTCCGCTTTTGCGGAATGGCACTACAACGTTCCGCTGTTAAATTTTGGCGGGGATTTCGCCTTGTTTCCCTATCCCCCCATTAGTATTGTATTTATATTAATTTTAATTATTAAAGATATAAATGTTAATGTAAAAATTTCTTTTTTGCTTCTTTTTTCTTTGTTAATTGCTGTTAATATGTTCATAATATTTAAAAAGACCGGGGTGAACTATGTGTCCCCCTGAGCTATTGGGCTCATTCAACGAATTAGTCCCCGGTCTTTCAAGTGTTAGAATTATATAGAATTCAAGGTTAACCTGTTCTAGCAGATTAGACCTATTAATGGGATTAATTAAACACAATCAAAATTATGAAAAAAAAGATGCTTTTCATTGGAATTGATGTATCAAAATCAACATTTGATGCTACCATAATACCCAAAGGTAGTTTACAAACAGTACATCACAAACAATTTAAAAATAAAGAAACAGGGTTTAATAATAATTAGAAATTTTATGTTTCACGTTTTATAACTATTGACTATAAATATTATTTATAATACCTTTATGAATTACATAAAAAATAATAAACTATGAGTATGTTTTGTTATCAATGTCAAGAAACAGCTAAAGGAACAGGCTGTACTATTGCCGGAGTTTGCGGCAAAAAGGAAGATTTAGCGAATATGCAGGATCTTTTGATATTTGTTTTAAAAGGAGTTTCAATTTACGCTACTAAAGCACGTGAATTAGGAATTGAAAATGAGAAAGCTAACAAGCTTGTTTTTGATGGTTTATTTATGACTATCACAAATGCTAATTTTGATACAGATCGTTTTATTGAAATAATTAGAGAAGGCTTAAAAATTCGCGAAGAACTTAAAAATGACTTTGTAAAAGCAGGGGGTGTAATTCCTGAAGATATTCACGAATCAGCAACATGGACAGGAAACACTGTTGATGAATTTGAAGCTAAAAATAGTTCTGTTGGTGTATTAGCAACCGAAAATGAAGATATACGCAGCTTACGCGAATTAGTTATTTACGGCTTAAAAGGTTTGGCAGCTTACACCGAACATGCTTATAACCTTAAATACGAAGACAATTCACTTTATGCTTTTATGCAAAAAGCGTTAGCCAATACAACAAATAATAATTTAGATATTGACGAATTAGTTGCTTTAGTGCTTGAAACCGGGAAATATGGTGTTGATGGAATGGCTTTATTAGATAAAGCAAATACAACAACTTATGGTAATCCTGAAATTACAAAAGTTAACATTGGAGTTAGTAATAAACCTGGTATCTTAATTAGTGGTCATGACCTTAGGGATATGGAAGATTTACTTATCCAAACCGAAGGAACAGGTATTGATGTTTATACTCATGGTGAGATGTTACCTGCAAATTATTACCCTGCATTTAAAAAATACTCTCATTTTATTGGTAACTACGGAAATGCATGGTGGCAACAAAAAGAAGAGTTTGAAAGTTTTAATGGTCCTATTCTTTTTACAACAAACTGTATTGTACCACCTAAAAAAGATGCAAAATATGCAGATAAAGTTTTTACTACAGGAGCATCAGGTTATCCAGGATCTAAGCATATTCCTGAAAGAGAAGAAAGCAGACATAAAGATTTTTCAGAAATTATTGAATTAGCAAAAACTTGCGAAGCTCCTATTGAAATAGAAAAAGGAGAAATTATTGGAGGATTTGCACATAACCAAGTAATTCAACTTGCCGATAAAGTAGTTGACGCAGTGAAAGCAGGTGATATCAAGAAATTCTTTGTAATGGGTGGTTGCGATGGACGCCATAAAAGCAGAAGCTATTATACCGAATTCGCAGAAAAATTACCAAAAGAAACAGTGATTCTAACTGCCGGATGTGCAAAATATCGTTATAACAAACTACAATTAGGAGATATTAATGGAATTCCAAGAGTATTGGATGCAGGACAATGTAACGATAGTTACTCTTTAGTAGTAATTGCGCTTAAACTTAAAGAAATATTTGAGTTAAATGATATTAACGAACTACCAATAATATACAATATTGCATGGTACGAACAAAAAGCTGTTATTGTATTACTGGCTTTACTTTACTTAGGAGTTAAAGATATCCATTTAGGACCAACATTACCGGCTTTCTTATCACCAAATGTTGTAAATGTATTGGTTGAAAACTTTGGTATAGCAGGTATTGGCGAAGTAGAAGACGACATTGAATTGTTTATGAAATAATAACTTAACCATTAAAACAGACTTCAAAAATTATTTTTTTGAAGTATGTTTTATATTAATACTAAATAAATTTTCGATTTTACAAATATCTTCTAAAACAAGTGCAAAAAATAGTAATAAACAATTGTTAGAATGCTATAAACAAGAAAGAAAATATTATGTCAGAATTTATTAGCAACAATGAAAAACGAGTAGAAGATTTACTTGCATTTTCTCTTGGAATGATGAGCGGAGAAGATGGAAGAATGTTACTTGAAAAATACAAGGAAGCAATAGAACATGTTACACCACATGACATGTTAAAACTCGAAGATAAACAGATGCAAATGGGCATTAAGCCTAAAGCCATTAAAAAAGATGTAGACAAAGTAATAAATATCTTTTTTAATAAACTTAAAGAATATAGTTGGAAAAAACCTAAAGAAGGTACTTTTCTTTATTACTTAATGTTGGAAAACAGGGCTTATGAGTTTAAATTGAATGAAGTTAAGAAAATAATAAAAAGCTATAAAGGTCGTGAAGTGTCAGATTTCGATCAATTAAAAAATGATTTACTAAGTCGTTTTGAAGAATTTTCAGAGTTTGAATCTCACTATGTTAAAAAGGAAAATATCCTGTTTCCTTTTCTTGAAAAAAAATGGAGCAGTTATCGTCCATTAACTGTTATGTGGTCGTTACATGATGATATCCGCAAAAAATTAAAGCAAATAATTCAAATTCTTAAATCGGATACTTTGTCATGGGTAGACCTTAATAAAGAAATTGGAGCATATTATTTTCTGGTATTTGGAATGATACAAAAAGAAGATCTGATAATTTATCCTGTTGCTTCGGAAACAGTTTCTGATGAAGAATGGATAGAAATGTACAATCAAAGTTTTGAATATCCATTTCCTTTTATTGAGAAGCCTACAATGAAAGAAAATTTAAAAGAAAAACAGCAAACAAGAAAATCTTTCGACGAGAAAAGCCTGGGATTCCAATCAGAAACAGGAAACTTAAGTTTCGAGCAGGTTTTACTTGCATTTAATCACTTACCTGTTGATATAACTTTTGTTGACGAAAATGACAAAGTACGGTATTTTAGCAGAGCCAAAGAAAGATTTTTTCCACGTTCCCCAGCAATTGTAGGCAGAGATGTTCGAAACTGTCACCCACCTGAGAGTGTGCATATAGTTGAAAAAATTATTGAAGAATTTAGAAATGGCAATAAAGATGTTGCTGATTTCAGAATCAAAATGAAAGGGAAATACAGAGTCTGTTCAGTAAAGTGTGTCAAGAATCCCCCTAATCCCCTTTGTAATACAAGGGGATCTTTTAGAGGGATGATTGAGCTTTATATAGTAACTGGTTCAGTTACTTTTTTAGCAGCATTCATGTTTTTAACCACTTTAGTAAAAGTGAATTGTTCTTTTTTGAGAGGATCAAACTGATAAAAGTTTGAAGCGATTTTACAGATTCCTATCATTTCGTTGTAAATATTGTTAAAAGCTTTAAGTGCTTCTTCGGATAATTCCTTAGTTGTTTCTTTTAAGGTTTCCTGTGTAAGGTTTGTCTGCTTCAACTGATCTGCATAAGTAATGATTCTATCAATAAGTGCAGTATTTGTACCTTTCTCAATAATTTGAGTTTTAAGTGAATCGTTTAATCCTTTTTTGAAGCTGTATAATAATTCTATTAAAGCTTCCTGATCTCCTCTTTGAACAGAACGCAAACTTTTATTAAATCCTAAGGCTTTGATAATTTCTTTGGCATCTTTTCCAAAATCAACTTCGATTTGAGTTTTAATGAATGATAAATCACGTTTAGCGGGAACCTGAATTGATGCCAATTGAGATGTTGTATCACGAAGTTCTTTCTTCTTATCCAGCCCCAGATAATTTTCAATAGCATCATCAATTTTAGTAGCCAGATGATTTGCATATTCTTCAGTCCATGTGCTACGGGTGATTGATAAATCAGTAAGATTTAGTTTTAAAATTTCAACGATTGTTTTAGATGCTAATAACATATCAACATCTTTGAAGTTGTAATTTCGATTTTTTGACATAATAATTAATTTTTTTTAAGGGTTAATAATTAAATAATTTGATTAAATGTAAATTGAAGTTAATAAATGATTTTTTAACAGGAAACTTTTTATGGTTTTATAAATAGCTGAATAT
>JAUVUS010000221.1 GCA_030600865.1 Bacteroidales bacterium
GGAACTCGTCGATGATTGTTGTTTTTTGGGCGTCAAAGTGACTCATGTATTCTCCACGTTCCTCCGGTGGCGAGGAGGAGTAGGTACGTTAACAGGAAGCGGCTATTCTCGCAACACTTGGCTCAGGTCTTCCGGCCGCAGGAGCAAATGGCTTTTCGGTTGCAACAAGAACTTTTTTCATATCGATTTAGTTTTAATGATTTATAAAAAGACTCAAAGCAAATGCCTTGAGTCTATTATTTTATTATTTGATTTTTATGCGTTTTTAGCTTCGAAATCTTTCATAGCTCCAACCAATGCCTGAACATCTTCCATTGTAGATGCATTGTAAGTAGAAGCTCGGAAACCACCAACTGAACGATGACCTTTTATACCAACACAATTTCTTTCACCGGCAAAAGCAATAAAATCAGCTTCTTTTTCTTTGTACTCATCTTTCATAACAAAACGATGTTCATTCTTGAGCGATCTTCTTTAACAATAGGGCTAACAAACATATTGCTGTTATCAATAGCATTATAAAGTAATTCTGCCCTGTCTTTTGCTAACTTTTCCATTGCTTTTACTCCACCCATTGCTTTTACCCATTTTAAAGTTTCACGAACTGCAAAAATATTAAATACAGGAGGAGTATTGAACATTGATCCTTTATCGATATGAATACCATACTGAAGCATAGTAGGAATTTGACGATCAGTAACTACTTTTTCCAGTAATACATCTTTTATGATAATAAAAGTAACACCTGCAGGTCCCAAATTCTTTTGAGCTCCGCCATAAATCATATCATATTTTGAAACATCAACCGGACGACTTAAAAAATCTGATGACATATCAGCAATTAATGGAGCTTTAACATCCAAATCTTCGAAAATTTCAGTTCCACTGATTGTGTTATTTGTTGTAATGTGAACATAATCAACATCATTAGGGATATTAAATCCTTTAGGATAATATGTAAAGTTTTTATCTTTTGAAGATACTTCAACAACTTCGCCCCACATTTTAGCCTCTTTAATTGCTTTTGACGACCATGTTCCGGTATTTACATAAAATGATTTTGATTTCATGAAATTATAAGGAATCATAGCAAATTGAAGACTAGCGCCACCTCCTAAAAATAAAACAGAATATCCTTCAGGGATGCTTAAAACTTCTTTCATTAAATCAACTGTTTCATCCATTACAGCTTGAAAATCTTTACTTCTATGTGATATTTCGATCAAAGATTGACCTAAACCATTAAATTCAAGAATGGCTTCAGCTGAATTTTTTAGTAATGAATCAGATAATTTACACGGACCAGCGTTAAAAATATGTTTTCTCATAATGTATTGTTTTTTAAATTGTTAACTTTTAAATAAATCAGACTGCAAGATGCAAATAAAATTTAAATTACAACATCTAAAGTTATATGATATTCAACACCTTTTTTAAGATAAAAAAGGACAATAAAGTTAAGAATAAACCATTGAATAAAAAACTCAACCAGATGTTATTTTCTTTAAATCAAGAATATAATCTTCTTTGAGGACAGGAATTACATCTGTAATATCTATTTGAAAGCAATAATTAATAATATCTTTGAACCCAAAATCAATCAAACGTTTATACTGAAAAATATTTTTGATATATTTTAAAAGGTCCGTTTTGGATAAGTTCCATATATCTATTGATGATAAAGCTGAATCGGATTCTGTAAAATAATTTTTCGATAAAATGAGTTTCTCTGATAAAGCACCGGCAAAAAGAAAATCCTCAGTGCAAAAATCACCTTTCCATCCTGAGCATAATATTAAAACGTCTTTTTTCTGACTTATTAAATAATCAGCAATACTTGTAAAATTCAAAAATGAAGCAATTAAAACCATTTCAGATTTTTTAGCAATATTTATTGTATTTGTTCCATTTGTAGTGCTATAAACTAAAGTCTTGTCTTTTATGTTTTCAGGAGTATAATCAAAAGGAGAATTACCGAAATCTGCAAAATCAATTTTCTTTCCATTTCTTTCTGCTGATATCAAATAACCTTTTTCCTTATACTTTTTGGTCTCATCAAGATCTTTAACCGGAATTAATTTTTTCAAGCCTTGATGAAACATAGTTGTAATAATTGTTGTTGCCCTCAAAATATCAACAATAACAACTATTTTATTACGTAAAGAATATTGATCGAAAAGTTTTGGTGTAATGCAAACCTCAATATTATTCATTTTTTATTTTAATATATAAAGTACGAAGTTAATAAAAAACCCCACTAAAATAGCAGGGTTATAAAGTATGATATTAAATAATTATTTACTTTCATGAAATGGAGTGCGAGCAACTTTAGCTTTAAGTTTTTTGTTACGAACTTCGATAAAGATTTCTGTTCCTTCTTTCCAGAATCCTTTGTTCAGATATGCCATTCCAATACCTTTTTTAATAATTGCTGACATTGTACCAGATGTTACTTCTCCGATTTCATTTCCTTCAGCATCTACAACTTTATAATGTTGACGCGGAATTCCACGATCTTCCAATATAAATCCTTTTAATCGCTGTGGCACACCTTCTTCTTTTTGTTTTTCCCAAACAGCACGATCAATAAAATCATTACCATCTACAAATTTGGTAATCCAGCCTAATCCTGCCTTAATAGCCGAAGTTTCATCGTTAATATCGTTACCATATAAACAGAAACCTGATTCTAATCTTAATGTATCGCGGGCACCCAATCCTATTGGTTTAATTCCAAATTCTTCGCCAGCTTCAAAAATAGCTTTCCACAATTTTTCTGCATCTTCGTTAGCAACATATATTTCACATCCACCTGAACCAGTATATCCGGTTGTTGAAAAAATTACATCTTTAATTCCTGCAATATCACATTTTTGGAAAGTATAATATTCCATGTCAATAACATTAGCTGAGGCTAGTTTTTGCATTGCTTTTAAAGCTAAAGGTCCTTGTATTGCTAACTGGGCAATATCATCTGAAGCATTGTAAACTTCTTTGCCTATTTCCAGACCCATTTCCTGAGCCTGTTTAGTAACCCATGCCCAATCCTTATCTATATTAGCAGCGTTTACTACTAATAAATATGTTTCATCGTCAAATTTGTACACTAATAAATCGTCAACGATTCCACCTTTTCCGTTTGGGAAGCAAGAATATTGAACTTTCCCGTCAAATAGATCAGCTACATTATTTGAAGTAATTCGTTGAACCAAATCAAAAGCTTTCGGACCTTTTACCCAAAACTCTCCCATATGTGAAACATCAAAGACACCAACTTTCTCACGAACAGTCATGTGTTCATCATTTATTCCTGAATATTCGATCGGCATGTTATAACCGGCAAATGGAAGCATTTTTGCCCCAAGTTCAATATGAAATTTTGTGAATGGTGTATTTTTCATTTGTATATTTTGTTTTATGAATTAATTAATTATTTATTCTTGTGGTACAAAGCTAAATAATTTTAATCATAAATATTATGTTTTTAAAACATTTACCGAATAACAAAAAATGGATGATTACAAAATAACCATCCATATCTTTGTTTAAATAATTATCATTCTATTTACTTAATACTTTGAACTCTACACGACGATTCTGACTACGTCCTTCTGCTGTATTATTATCTGCAATTGGCTGATTGAAAGAGTATCCTTTATACTCTAAACGACTAGAACCTACTCCTTTACTCACAAGGTATTCAACTACACTTTTAGCACGAGATTCGGATAATTTCTGGTTGGCACGATATGATCCTACGTTATCGGTATGACCCGAAATCTCCAGTCGGATTGTTGGATTTTCGATTAACAGACTTGCAAGTCGTTCCAGTTCTGTTGTCGATTCAGGCTTTATAGTTGCTTTATTTGTTTCAAAGAAAATATTATTCAAAACCATCGTTGCTCCCACATCAATCTTATCCAATTGAAAATTTGCCTGAACTTTACTATCAACAACTTGTTTTTGAGATAAGTAAACCATCTCAACAAAGTATAAATAATCCTTAGCAGTTACTTCAACGCCAAAATCCTTTTTCTTTGGGATTTTTATTTTATAAGTACCGGCAGCATCTGTTAATCCGGTTGCGACAACCTGACTCAAATCTAAATCAATTAGTTCAATCTTAGCCATTTGTATTGAATCACCCGTTTTTGCATCGGTAACTAATCCAATCATAAATAATGCAGTATCTACCTTTATTTCGCTCGGTTCATGATAAAACATGTCTTCAATTAATTTATAATTCCATGCAAGAAAAATATCTTCTGTTGATAATTTCAATTCCTTTTCTTCACCCAAGAATATGACTTTATATAAGTCTTTACCTCCGAATCCATTATCACGAACTGATGAATAATATGCGTGTTTATTATGTTCATCCATTTTAAAGAAGATATCATCGTTTGGAGTATTAATCGGATAACCTAAATTTATCGGATTCGACCACATTCCATTTTCATCTCTTTCAATCATGAATACATCGAATCCTCCCATAGAATTATGTCCCTGAGAACTAAAATATAATTTATCTTCCTTAGGGTGCCAATAAACACCTTCCTCATCGTAAATTGTATTTATTGCTGCACCCATATTTATTGGTTCTGACCACTTTTCTTTTTCATCCAGCTTACTATAAAAAATATCCATCCCCCCAATGCTTCCATCCATATTTGAAACAATAAATATTTCATTCCCTTCAGGGCTAAAAGCAATAGTAGTTTCTTTACTCTTAGATAATAATTTTCCAGATATACTTTTAGGTGATTTCCAAATCCCATTTTTCAATTCGCTAACCATAATATCACCACCATTTTCTTCTCCATTATATAAATATATTTTATTCGCATCTGGTGATATAGCTAGAAGTGCTACATTATTTTTTGAATCAAGCTTATTCTCAACCATTTTTGCTTTTCTCCAAAGATCTCCTGCTTGCTCAGAAACAAAAACATTTTCAAAATACTTATTATCTGCTTCGTATCTTTTGTTTTTGTTTTCTGTTTCACGTCGCGATGTAAAATAAAGTAAATCCTGATTAGGATGTAAAACCGGATTATAATCATCATACTCGGAATTAACTCTTTCCCCCAAATTATTTATAATAACTCTAACAGGTGCATTTACCAACTTTAGACCATATTTACATTGCTTAATGTAATTATCGACACCCACTTCGAATTTTTCCAGTTCTTTAACAGAAAACGTGCTATAATATGCTTTGTAGTTCTCTATGGCATTATCGAAATCAAGA
>JAUVUS010000133.1 GCA_030600865.1 Bacteroidales bacterium
ATACATAAACAACTCATTATTGCTCACAGGGGAGAATCATTTAATGCCCCGGGAGATACGTTGTCTTCTATTAATCTTGCATGGAAAAATGAAGCAGATGCAGTTGAAGTGGACGTGCGTTTAACCAAAGATAATAAGGTAGTTGTTATTCACGATGCACATACCCGGAGAGTTTCCCGAAAATTAAGATGGATTAGTAATACAGAATTGAAGGAGCTTAAAAAGCTGGATGTGGGTAAATATAAAAACAGAATGTATAAAGGGGAGAGAATTCCCACATTGCAGGAAGTTTTAAACACTGTTCCGAATGGGAAGAAAATACTTATCGAAATTAAAAGTGGTGTTAAGACTATTTCGTTTCTTAAAGATGTGATTGATAAATCGGAATTGAAACCAAATCAGATTGAAATTATTAGTTTTAAATTGGAAGATTTAATTGAAATAAGAAGGCAACTTCCGGCATTAGCTGTATATTGGATTTTAGTACACGATGTAGCCTGGTATAAGAAAATCTTTCGTCTGCCGTTAAATAAAGTTATTTCAAAAGCCGTTAACTTACAATTAACCGGATTAGATTTGGGAATAAAGCAAACCTTAAATACAGAAACAATAAGAGAAATTAAATCTGCGGAATTAAAATTATATACATGGACAGTAAATAATCCTGAAAAAGCCAAAAACCTGTTTGATATGGGCGTTGACGGAATTACTACCGACAGGGCAGGATGGCTTAAAAATGCACTTTAGGTGCTTAGCGCCTGCCTGCCGCAGGCAGGGATTTGCTAACAAGCTGATGATAAGATTGCTGATTTTGAAGTGATTTATAAAAGTAGCCGCTTAGCACCTTTTAAACTAAACTTATAGATTAATGGCAAAAGTAATTATTGGTATTCACGGATTAGGAAACAAACCATCGAAAGAAACACTTCAAAATTGGTGGAAAGAGTCTATGCTCGAAGGTTTAAAAAACACTAACCATGATTTTAAATTCCCTGAATTTGAACTTATTTATTGGGCTGATATATTACATGAAGAGCCATTGGATGAAACGATAACTGATGAAAAACATCCATTGTACCTTAAAGATAAATATGTAGCCGGAAAAGTAATTAGTACAGATATAAAACATCCGATACGAAAAAAAATATTGGACTGGTTTGATGAAGCAGCCGATAAAATTTTCTTAAATGAAGATATGACTGTAAATTACTCCTTTATATCTGAAGCGATTATTCGTAATTATTTTAAAGACCTTGAAGCATATTATGAAAATGGAAAGATTACCGTTAATGATTTTACTTTTTTTGCCCGTGATCAGATTAGAAATAAATTAATTGAAGTCTTAAAGAAATACCAGGATGACAATATTTTTCTTGTTGCTCATAGCATGGGGTCTATTATTGCGTTTGATATACTTACATTTAATTTACCTAAACTAAAAATAAATACATTTGCTACCATTGGTTCGCCACTCGGAATACCTTTTGTAAGAAGCAAAATAGCACAAGAAAAAAAGGTAGTTTTAAACGATAATAATAAATTAAAAACACCTCCAGGAGTTCAAGAAAATTGGTGTAACTTTTCCGATCTTGAAGATCATGTTGCTATAAATTACAGCCTGGAAAATGATTTTGATGAAAACAAGTCAGGAATAAAAGCAATTGATTTTATTGTGAATAACAACTACGAGATTGATGACGAGAAAAACCCTCATAAATCATTCGGATATCTGAGAACACCTGAATTCTCAAATATTTTGTTAGAGTTTATCCAACAAAAAGAAAAAGGATTTATACAAAAAATAAAAGATATTTTTGGTTTACTCAAACGAACCAAAGAATAAAACAGATATTTTATCTAACACTTAAGGCTTGATTAAAATGCAAAGCCTAATATTTATTTTCTAACCTTTGTAATACTGCATTTTTATAACTTCGACTAATTGGTATTTCACTTCCATTAATTTCAATGTATTCATTTGTAAATGATTCAATACTGGCAAGCGAGACTATAAATGAACGATGAGTCCGAATAAAGTCTTTTTGAGGTAGCATAACTTCAATATTCGATATGGTTTCTCGTGTAATAATTGTTTTATCAGTTAAATGTATTTTTATATAATCACTTAAACTTTCAATATAGTTTATATCGCAAAAATTAATTTTAATCATTTTTCTATCGGAACGTACAAAAATAAAATTGCTTTTTTCGGAAGTAATTCCCTCAGTATAGTCCTCTTTCATAGGCGGATTTTCATCAAGTTATTTATTTATTGCTTGAAGTAAACGTTCAAAAGATATTGGCTTTAGTAAATAGTCAACAGCTTGTAAATCGAAACCATCAACTGCATATTCTCTGTAAGCAGTAGTGAAAATAATTTTTATGTTTTTATTTATTGATTTTGCAAAAGATAAACCTGAAATTTCGGGCATATTAATATCCAGAAAGATTAAATCCACTTTTTCCGAATTAATATGATTAAATGCTTCCAGAGCACTTTTACAACTGCCGACTACATGAATAGTTTGAATTTTTGCCAGATGGTTTTCCAGAATTTCACGGGCAACCGGTTCATCATCTACAATTAAACATTGAATAGTTTCAGGCATTTTTAATAGTATTTAAATTGAATATTGATAAGTTCACAGAATACCAATCATCTTTGTTTTCAATCTTTAATTTATAAGAATTGCTGTAATGTAAATCAAGTCTTTTTCTAATGTTCTCAAGTCCTATTCCGCTATTTTTAGTTTTTGTATTATCATTTAAAACCGTATTACGAATCGAAAATTCCAGACGGTTTTCTGTTACAGTTACATTGATTTCTATCGTTAAAAAACCATCTATTATGTTACCATGTTTAAAAGCGTTTTCAATAAATGGAATCAACAACATGGGCGCAATTTCTATTTTTTCATCAATTTGATTAGTGGAAAATAAAACTTTTAAAGTATCCTGAAATCGTATTTTTTCTAATTCGATATATTCTTTTATATGTAAAACTTCTTCTTTAAGGCTGACTTTGGGTTTATTAATTTGGTATAAAATATAATCCAATAAGTTAGAAAGCATTAAGATAATTTCAGGAGTTTGTTTCGACTGTTTTAAAGCAAAACCATAAATAGTATTTAGCGTATTGAATAAAAAATGCGGGTGAATTTGCATCTTTAAATAATGAAGCTCTTGTTCTTTTAATTGCAATTGGGTTCCCAGAATTTTAGTTTGTAATTCTTTGTTTCTAGATATAGTCTTAAAATTTTGATTCAGCAAGCTTATAAAACTTACAACCCCAACAACTAAATACACCAAAATGAGTACAAACACAAAATTTTTACTCATTGGTGGCATAATAGAAATATTGAAACTCAGTAAAAAAATTAAGCATCCATAAATTATCAACACAATTAAATAAGAAGAAAAAACTAATGTATAAAAACTATAAAGGGAAAAAAGAAAATACTTTTTTGTTAATAAATATTTAGGAATAAGAAAATAAACTACAAAATAAGTAACAATCATAGTAAGTGGTAACAAGAAACTCGAAAGCCATTTAATATATGTTGTATCATCAGTATTAAAACTAAAAAAATATACAAAGAAAAACCATACTGCTATCCAAAACAGAATATGCAGTAGTATTAGTTTGATTTTAACTTTTTGCAGTAACTTCATTAGAACAATATTACATAAATTCTTTTAATCGACATTTTTTTATAGACTAATGACCAATTTAGAATCCTTTATTACTTATCAGGATGTTAAATTACATTTTGTATCTTTATATTCGTTAAAAAGCGAAGTAAAATTCTAATCCGTCGTAAATAAAAAAAATCAATAGAAATCCTTCTTAGATTTGATTCAGTATTAACTAAAAACACAAACATTATGAATCTTTGGACACAAATTATTGACAAGTTTAATGAAGGCGGACCTTTCTTTATGTATGCTATTTTAGTTTTATTAATTATTATCCTGGCTTTATTTGTTAAAGGCTTAATGGATAAAAAAGATTATGGTAAAACGATTGCTCTAATTAAATCATTAAGTTGGTTTACCGTTGCATGGGGGTTTTTGGGGCGCACTATCGGATTGATAGTAGCATTTGACAATGTATCAGCGCATGGTGAATTGACACCTAGTCTTTTAGGAGATGGATTGAAAATGGCATTACTAAATCCTCTTTTTGCAATCATGGTATTTTTGGTGGCCCGTTTAGGAATTATAATTCTTATTATGATGCAGAAGGAAAAAGAAAAGGCAGATAATAATTAGTATAATAATGTAAATTTAAGGTTTAATCATCTGAATTAGCACAGGCATTCATTGCTTGTGTTTTTTTAATCTACTTTATATTAATTACATCAAAAGAGTTAGATAGTAAGTCTATTACGAGTATTTTTTCGTATAGTAGATTTTTAAAATCACCGGTTAAATATTTTATCCCTTCTGAAACTTGCAGCGAGGCCATGGTTGTTACAACCGGCGGAAATATTTCTTTGTTAATTTTCTCGTCAAATCTGGCTGCATCCACGGAAATGACTTTTCTTAAACATTCTGTTTTCCCCGGGATTATTACTGTAAGCTGCCCAAAATAAGAACTAACACCGGCATGAACCATTGGTATTCCTTTTGGGTAAATCAGATCATCAAGAATGTATCTTGAGGTAAAATTGTCGAGACAATCAAAAACCAAATCAACTTCCGGAATTTCTGTTTTTTCGATGACCTTTTCGCAATGAGCAATAATTTCAACCTTAGGGTTTATCTTTTTTAAATTCTCGAAAGCAATTCTGCACTTGGGCTTGCCAATATTTTCTGAATTATATAATATCTGACGGTTAAGATCAGGCAGGTCTATTTCGGCAAACTCGAAAAAATGAATTGTGCCAATACCTAAACGAACAAGTAGGTTGAGAACCGTACTGCCTAAACCGCCGGCTCCGGCCACCATAACAGATGCCTTTTTTATTTTCGCGAATTTTATTTCGCCCAAAAGGTCAATATGTCTTGAGTATATTTCCAAAATCAACCTCCTCCTGAAGGTGGAAAAACCGAAACTTCACACTCTTTGGTTATCAATGTTTCAAGCTTATCAGCATGGAAAATGTTTTCCCCATTTATCAATAATATAGTTCCAACCATAATTTTACCATCTTCAATTAATTCGGGAATGATATCAGTATTCAGTTTTTGCGAAACCAATTCCAGAAGCTGCATTATTGTAACAGGCTTGTCTGTTTCGATTTCGAGCTCGGCTACTCCTAGTTTTAGTCGTAAAGTTGCAAATAGTTTTATATGAATTATCATCTGTATAAATTTACTGATTGTATGCTTTTGCGTTTATTTTAAAACTAAGAATGCTATTTTATAGATAGCGGTTATTTGCCTTAAAAAGCCAATACCAGTTATTTCGAAACTGTCAGAAACAACCGGTATTGGTTTTAATTTTATTTATGTGTGGAACGATTTAAATTTGAATTACAAACATTAATAATTCATCAATTTTAAAGTCCCAGTTCTTTTAATTTTTCATCAGTCGGAATTCCATCTTCTGTCCATCCTCTGAGTTTGTAATAATCTGGTAGTAATTCACCCAAACGATGTACATGACCTTTGTTTGGTCCTGCCGGAATCGGTTCTTCAAGTAAACGTTTAGGCAGTGTATCATCTTCTGTAGTTAAACCGGATTTCAGGTTAAACTGTCGTTCCATATTCCAAATCCTTTCGCCTGCCTGCATCATTTCATCAACAGAATAATTAAATCCTGTGGCTTTGTTTAATAATTCGGCATAATCTGGTGCGCCAAGTGCAAAAGATGTAAACAAACATAATCCGCTTGAGTCAATTACAGCAGTTAAATCCTGGAAAATTTTCACCCATTCAGGCTTGCCTTTTATTTCTTGAGGATCAAGCTTTTCGGGAGCTCCCACAATTTCCGGAGCAATAAGATAAGCCCTGACATGGCAGCCTCCACGGTTGTTTGTTGCATATGCAAGCCCCTGTCCCTGAACGCCTCGTGGATCATAAGCCGGAATTTCCATTTTTTTAACAGTCATAGATAATTCGGGATGTCCGTAACTTTCAGCTAAGCGATATGAACCAAGAGCTAGTTTTTCGCCAATTCCTTCTTTATATGCAAGTTTTTTAGTGTAATAGATAAGAGCTTCTGAGCTTCCAAATTTTAATTCGGGACCTTTTTCGAATTCTTCTTTTTTAATATAACCTTTTTCGTATAGTTCCATGGCTGTTGCCAGAGTTACACCAACTGAAATCGGATCAATACCCATCTCGTTACATAAGAAGTTTGTTTGAGAAATAGCATTCAAATCGTTAATTTCACATAGAGCACCAAATGCCCACCCCGGTTCATATTCAGGTCCTTCGCCTATTTTGCCCTGAGGTAATTCAACCAATCTGCCACAAGCAATCGGACATGCATAACAAGCAACATTTTTTACGAGATAGCCTTTTTCAACAAGAGCTTCGCCTGAAATTTCATCGATACCATCAAATTGTGCTTTCTGGAAGTTGCGGGTAGGGTATAAACCACTGGAATTAATGATGTTGTCAAGCACTTTTGTTCCCAAAGTCGGCAAACCCTCGCCTGTTACACCGTTTTCTTTTAATATTTTAATCTTTTCCTTAACTGCTGCGTTAAAAGCTTCTTTATCATCAATAAGTGTTTTGTGTTTTCCGGATACAATAATAGCTTTTAGCATTTTACTTCCCATTACAGCTCCAACTCCCGAACGTCCTGCTGCACGATTTTTGTCATTCATAATGCCGGAGATTAACGAAAGATTTTCACCACCAGGACCTATGCAG
>JAUVUS010000381.1 GCA_030600865.1 Bacteroidales bacterium
AGATTCAGACTGAAGATGCCGAATATCTGTTTGTTGCTTATGGAACAAGTTCACGAATTTGTCAAAAATCAATCCAACTTTTATACCTTTTTCGCGAGCTAACTGCATTGATTTTTGACAAATTCGTGAACTTGTTCCATAAGCAACAAACAGATATTCGGCATCTTCAGTCTGAATCTCTTCAAAACGAACTTCATTTTCTTCAATTTCCTTATATTTCGCTTGAAGTTTGTGATTAAACACCTCTTGTCTGTGAGGATCAAGATCTAATGAAGTAATAATATTTCTTTCGCGATTAGCATCTTTACCGGTTGTTGCCCAAGGGCATCTTTCTTTTACCTGAGCATCTGTAAATCTTGTTTTTTGCTCTCCTATCTCCACTTTTTCCATCATCTGTCCAATTGCGCCATCAGAAAGTATCATTACAGGGGTTCTGTATTTAAATGCTAAATCGAAAGACAATTCAACAAAATCATACATTTCCTGAACTGAAGCAGGTGCTAATACGATTAATTTATAATCGCCATGGCCACCACCTTTAACTGCTTGAAAATAATCTGACTGAGCAGGTTGAATCGTCCCTAATCCCGGTCCTCCCCTAACAACATTTAAAATCATACAAGGAAGTTCAGCACCAGCCATATATGTAATACCCTCTTGCTTCAAGCTTATACCAGGGCTTGAAGATGATGTCATAACCATCTTCCCTGCACCGGCACCGCCATAAACCATATTAATAGCAGCAACTTCACTTTCTGCTTGAAGAACAACCATTCCTGTTCGTTCTTCCGGTCTTTCTAACATAAGGTACTCAAGAACTTCTGATTGCGGAGTAATTGGATACCCAAAATACCCGTCGACACCTGCACGAATAGCAGCTTCAGCTATCGCTTCGTTGCCTTTCATTAATCGTAATTCTTTCATTATTATAGTTCTTTTTTAAATTTAATACTTATTCGTTTACTTTTTTTCTGTAAACAGTAATAACTCCATCCGGACAAACAATAGCACAATTAGCACAACCCGTACATGCATCAGGATTTGCCATATATGCGTAATGATATCCCTTACCGTTAACATCCTCCGCAAGAAGAATAACATCTGTCGGGCATGCAGGTATACAAACTTCGCAACCTTTACATTTTTCGATGTCAACTACAATTGCTCCTTTAACTTTAGCCATTATAATTATATAATTTAGTTTTTATTATTTTTTTGAATGCACACAAAGATAATATTTTTTAGTCAGATTTTTTAGTATCTCACCCTTGTTTACGCCTGTTATTCAACAGGTTTGCTAACATTCAATATTCTATTAATATTCAGCGATTTGACACAATAAAAAAATCTGCAAATTTTTATCGACTTTAACTATGATGTTCGTTAAAAACCTGAAGTCTGTGTTCCAGATCTTTAAACCGGCTTCTGTGAATCTGTGAAACACAAGCACGTATACCTTCTGTCCTTTCACTGCCTGTAGTGACCAGTGAAATTGCACTAATTCCATAATAAAGTAATTCCTCAAGCAATTCTAAACTATCCATTCCCGGATATGAAAATGTAAAATAAAAACCATCAGCTAATGGCTCATTCTCATCCATATCATATACTATTTCAAATCCATTATCAATGAAAAGCTTCTTCATTATTTTCGCCCGTTCTCCGTATTCCTTAACAATTTCAACAAAATCTAAGTCACCATCATTCGCAGCTTTTAGCATAGCAGCCAAGCCATATTGTGCCGAATGACTTGTTCCTGAAGAAAGAGAATATAATGCGCCGTAAATCATAGAGTAACCAAAACCATCTGTTTTAAAGAATCGCTTTAGATCAGGAAATTGTCGGTTAAACAATTCATTCGAAATAACCATCATTCCAATTCGCTGACCTGCATAACTAAATGACTTAGAACTTGAAATCAATAAAATATAATTACCGGTATAATTTGCTACCGATGACTGATATGGTGCAACGCCAGGTTTAGATAAATCTTTACGAAAATCCATTGCAAAATATGCAAGATCTTCCATAACAATTACATCATACTTAGTTGCCAGTTCACCAATTATCTGCAATTCTTTTTCGGTAAAACAAATCCATGATGGATTATTGGGGTTAGAATACAGAATAGTAGAAATATTTCCTTTTTCAAGGTATGATTCAAGTTTTGCTCTTAATTTATCACCCCTGTAGTTGTATACATCGAAAGTTTCATGTTTAAATCCCAGAACATTATGTTGCATTTTCTGTACAGGGAAACCAGGATCAATAAACAAAGTTGTATCTTTTTTAATATCTCTTCGGCATGAAACGAGAAAAGAAGCGAAAGCACCCTGCATTGAACCAACAGTAGGTATACAATTTTTTTCATCAACTTCTATATTCATAAAATTCTTTACAAACCTGGATATTTCCTTTTTAAGAATATCAACTCCCTCGATCATTGGATACTTAGAAGCCACACCGCTTTTTAAAGCATTAATTTCACCTTCGATTCCAACCTGAGCAGGAGGCAAGCCGGGAACACCCATTTCCATACGGATGTATTTTTCACCTGTTTCCTTTTCGATTTCGTTTACTAAGCGAACAAGCTCACGGATTGAAGCTAATCCAACTTTTTCTAATCCGCTTTGTTCCAGTTTGTTTTTAACAACACTAGCATCAACAGGTGTCTTTCTTGTCAAAGTATCGCCCATAACAATATTTATTTAAAATCAGTCTTAATTTTTGCAACCCAGTTATTTACTCTTTCATCAGTTAATTCAGGTTCAAAATCTTCATTTACCGGTAACCCTATAAATTTACCATCAATAACAGCTAAAGACTCTCTGAAATCGTAAGCTTCAGTTTCAACCTGTCCAATTATTTTTGCTCCCTTCGATAAAATTTTTTCTGCAACAATTCCTAAAGCATCAACAAAATGTAAATCATAAGTAATCTGATCACCTAAACCAAACATAGCAATTACTTTATTCGAGTAATCAACCTTTTCAACTTCCGGAAGAAAAACATCCCAGTCATTAGAAGGTTTGTCTGATTCCCATGTTTCTTTACCTATTGTAGATAATCCAAAAACTACATTCTCGTATTTTTCTACATCTGCTGTTTTTGCATCTTTAGCTGGAATTAAATCAACATTTTCATTACCTAAAGCAGCAGCAACTTTTTTAGCCACTCTTTCTGTTGATCCACCAAGTGGGCCATAAAATAAACCAACCTTTTTCATTTTATATTTTTTAATGATTTTCTTATCGTTTCGTACAAATATACAATTAATTTACATTTTTCATATCAGCAATCTCAAGTATAACGCTATATACCGTATGTTTATTAACATTCTATATATTATTTCTTCTGAATTAAATTATATGCATAACTAAATACCGGATTAACTACTAATGAA
>JAUVUS010000119.1 GCA_030600865.1 Bacteroidales bacterium
GCTTCGAAATTTGTTTTAGCCTTAGAAGAAGATATAATTACATTTTCCGGTAATGATGTAGAATTTTATTTTAAGAATAGTAAAAACGGAATTCAAAAATTTAATTTTTCTGAGCAATCAGGTC
This sequence comes from Bacteroidales bacterium, assembly GCA_030600865.1. Taxonomy (GTDB): domain Bacteria; phylum Bacteroidota; class Bacteroidia; order Bacteroidales; family UBA12077; genus UBA12077. The sequence continues at coordinate 125 of JAUVUS010000119.1, forward strand.
AGATGATTGCAATAATGGGAGGTAGCGGGGTTGGAAAATCTACTTTGTTAAATTTGCTAAGTGGGAAGCTAAAACCTACAGGAGGGAAGATTAAAATAAACGATCATACTATTCATTCCCGAAGCACTTCTTTGACTGGCTTGATAGGTTTTGTACCTCAGGATGATTTATTATTTGAAGAGCTCACAGTATATCAAAATCTTTATTATAATGCTAAGCTTTGTTTTAGTGAGTTTACTGAACAACAAATAATCGAAAAAGTAAATTCAGTACTCATTGATTTGGATTTATATGATGCACAGGATCTTCAGGTTGGAAATCCACTTAATAAGTTTATAAGCGGAGGGCAACGCAAAAGGTTAAATATTGGCCTGGAATTAATGCGCGAACCAATGTTACTTTTTGTTGATGAGCCAACATCAGGATTATCATCTACAGACTCCGAAAAAGTAATGAACTTGCTTAAAGAACAGGTCCATAAAGGGAAATTGGTAATAGCAAATATTCATCAACCATCATCTGATATTTTTAAGCTATTTGATAAGCTCTGGATACTCGATAAAGGAGGATATCCTATTTATCAGGGAAATCCTGTCGATGCCATTGTTTATTTTAAAACTGTAACTTCGCTTGTAAATGCTGCGGAAAGCGAATGTGCTTGCTGTGGAACGGTTAATCCTGATCAGATTTTAAGAATAGTTGAGGAGAAAGAGATTAATGAATATGGTAAAGAAACAAATGTTCGAAAGACACCACCGGAAACATGGTATTACAGATATCTTGAAAATATTGAAAAGAAAATAGAACCAAAACATATTGAAGATTCCCTTCCGGATTCTGATTTTAAAATCCCTGATTTTATAAGGCAGTTTAAAGTCTTTAGCATGAGGAATTTTCTTTCCAAGCTAACCAATAAGCAATACTTATTAATTAATCTTCTTGAAGCTCCTTTATTAGCACTCATTTTAGGATTTTTCACAAAATATATAAGCCCTAATGGTTATGTTTTTGGCGAAAATAAGAATTTGCCGGTATTCTTGTTTATGGCTGTGGTGGTGGCTGTATTTTTAGGATTAACTGTAAGCGCCGAGGAAATTATTAAAGACAGGAAAATTCTTGAGAGAGAATTGTTTTTGAAGTTGAGTTGGTTTAGTTATATAAACTCCAAGCTTGTTATATTATTTGTTATTTCGGCGGTACAAACTTTTTTATACACGCTTATTGGCAATGCAATTCTCGAAATCCACGGAATGCTATTACCATTTTGGTTAATTTTATTTTCTGCTGCTTGTATGGGTAATATTATTGGACTAAATATTTCTTCAGGACTCGATTCTGTGATTGCAATTTATATTCTTATACCTTTAATACTTGTTCCTCAACTGCTGCTGGGTGGAGCAATGATCAATTTTGATGATTTGCATAAAGGGTTTACAAACAAAACCTATGTTCCGTTTATTGGTAATTTGATGACCACACGTTGGGCTTATGAAGCATTAACCGTAGAACAGTTCAAGAATAATAAATTCGAAGCAATATTTTTTGAAGATGAAAAAATTATAAGTAATGCTGATTACAAAACATCTTTTCTTATTCCCAAGTTACAAAATAAATTAGGACTTTGTATGCGTAGGAAAGATAGTGGAATTGATTCCTTAGCATTAATTAGAGATTTAAGAATAATAAGCAATGCGTTGGATATTATCGCAATAAATGAAGATTTACAACCTTTTCAGTATATACATCTATTAAATAATAATGACTTTAGTGAAAGTGTAATGGAACAAACCTATCAGTATTTGGTAAGGTTAGATAAAAATCTCTCGGAAGAAGAAAGAAAAGCCAATGAGAGAAAAGACACAAAATATAAACAAATGATTGATGAAATGGGTCAAGACGAGTTTGTAGATTTTAAACAAAAATATTACAATAAAAAGTTGGCTGACATTGTATTGAACAGAAATGAAATTAACAAAATCTATCAAACGCATAAACGATTAATACAAAAAAAGGACCCAATATTTATGGAACCAACTTCAAGTTTTGGGAGAGCACATTTTTTTGCACCTGTTAAAGTTTTTAATAAAGTTAAAATTGATACACTTTGGTACAATATTTTAATGATGTGGTTCCTTTCCGGAATATTGTATTTAATGTTATTATTTGACCTGTTAAGAAAAGGATTAAAATATCTGCAATCTTTAAATGTTAAAGAATGGTTTTTGAATATAAAACAAGCATAAACAAGTCATTTGATGTATTATACAGCAATATTAATTTGAGGTAACCAATTTAGATACATTACGTAATAAATTAACATATACTACATTTAAATTAAATATTGAAATGAGCCTTACATTAGAAAAATCTTCTGACACACCGTACATTCATCTTGAAAATGGTTTGATAAAAATGGAAGGGCAACTAATGCCTGAAAATATTTTAATATTTTTCAAGCCTGTGGATAAATGGATTAATAAATATCTTGCAAAACCTGCTGATTTCACAAAAATAGATTTAGATTTTTCTTATTTAAATAGTTGTTCCACAAAGCAGATATGCGATCTTCTAAAGTTATTTAACCAGAAATACCTTGAAGGATTCGATATGAAAATTTATTGGACATACGAGGAAGGAGATGATACGGTTCAGGAAATTGGAGACGATCTGGAATCTATGATAGCAATTCCTTTTGAATACATAGTAAAAGAAACTCAAGTTAAAGAACTAAAACGCCTTAAAGTTAAGAATAAACTTACAGGTAAAATTGGCGAAATTTCTCTTAAATATTGGGAAACCATAAAAAGAAACGGTCATGAACAAGATTTTGAACTTTTAGAAAAGTATAATCTTTAAGCCCTCCTTAAGCACCATTGTATCCTCTTACTATTCCTCTTTCAGATGTTTTAATAAAATCTAATATGTAATCTCTTTCGGGAGATTGATTTAATTCTGTTTCGATATAGTTTAGTGCCTGAGTTACATTTTGTTCTTTCACAAAAATTTCCCTGTAAATATCTTGAATTTGCGCAATAGTCTCGTTTGAGAATCCTCTACGACGCAGACCAACTGAATTAACACTAACATAAGATACAGGTTCATGTGCCACAGTTATATATGGAGGAATATCTTTTCGAACAAGAGAACCTCCGGAAATCATAACATGACCACCAATATGAACAAACTGATGAATTTGAACATCGCCGCTAATTATAGCAAAATCATCAATTATAATTTCTCCGGCAACATTAGTGCTATTAGAAATTATAATATTGTTTCCAAGTACACAGTCGTGGCCTACATGTACATAAGCCATTAAAAGGCAGTTATTACCAACAATAGTTTTTCCTTTGGAAGCGGTACCACGATTAACAGTTACGCATTCGCGTAAAATTGTATTATCACCAATTTCTGCTGTGGTTTCTTCACCCTTGAATTTTAAATCTGGGGGGATACCCGAAACAACTGCTCCGGGGAAAACTTTGCAGTTTGTACCAATTCTTGCACCTTCCATTATAGTTGCATTCGGGCCAATCCATGTACCATCGCCAATTTCCACATTTTTATCGATCCATGCAAATGCTTCTATTTTTACATTTTTCCCGATTTTTGCCTCGGGGTGAATATATGCTAAATCGTGATTCATAGTTTTATTCTTTAATTTTTGAAACTTGAGCCATTAATTCACCTTCCATAACAAGATTATCACCTACAAATGCTTGTCCAAACATATGTACCAATCCACGTCTTATTGCCGAGATAAGTTCCATTCTAAAAATTATTGTATCTCCGGGAATTACTTTTCTTTTAAATTTAACTTTGTCAATTTTTAAAAACAATGTTTGGTAATTTTCCGGATCTTCAACCAGGCTAAGAGCTAAAATACCTCCAATTTGTGCCATTGCCTCTATCTGTAAAACTCCCGGCATAATAGGTTCGTTAGGGAAATGCCCAAGAAAGAAATTCTCGTTCATTGTAACATTTTTTATCCCTACAACCGAATTTTCATTCAGCTCAATTATTTTATCGATTAAAAGGAAAGGATATCGATGAGGTAATAATTTCTTAATCTGATTTATATCGTACACTGCTTCCTTGGATGGATCATATTTTGGGATAGCAATTCTTGATAATTCCTTTTTTATATTATCCTTAATTATTTTAGCTAGTTGAGTGTTTGCAAAATGTCCCGGACGTGATGCTACAATTTTCCCTTTTATAGGTCGGCCAATTAAAGCTAAATCACCAATAATATCTAACAATTTATGACGTGCAGGCTCATTACTAAATCGTAAATCAACATTGTTTAAAATTCCTTCTTTAACTTTAACATGGGGTTTGTTAAATAAATCGGCCATTCTATCAAGTTCCTCTTGCGAAACTTCATTTTCCATTATAACGATAGCATTTTGTAAATCACCACCTTTAATCAGGTTATGTTTTAAAAGATATTCCAGCTCATGGAAGAATACAAAAGTTCTTGATGGCGCAATCTCTTTTTCGAAATCATGAGAAGGATGGTATGATGCATATTGATGTCCTAAAACTTTTGAATTATAATCAACCATTACATCAATAGAAAACTGATCGTCAGGATATGCAACAAGTTCAATGTTGTTTTCTTCATCGCGAAAAACAGTACGTTCTTTTATAATATAATAATTCTTTTCTGCTTCTTGTTCAATAATTCCTGCTTTTTGAAGTGCTTCAACATATTTAATTGAACTACCATCAAGGATAGGTGCTTCCGGTCCGGTAAATTCCATTAATATATTATCGAGTTCTAAACCAACCAACGATGCTAATAAATGTTCGATAGTATGAACCTGAACCCCGTTTTCTTCTAATGTAGTTCCTCGTGATGTATCAACAACATTATCAACTATTGGAGTAATAAATGGTTTTCCTTCAAGATCAACACGTTGAATTTTGAACCCATGATTAATTGGGGCAGGGTGAAATGTTACCTGAACTTCGTATCCTGTATGTAATCCTTTTCCTGATAAAGAAACAGATTCTTTTATAGTTTTTTGCATTTGTGACATAATCAATAAATGTTTAATTTGATCTCAATAATAAAAAAAATCGTCGCAAGTTACAAAAAATCGAGTAAATTCTCGTGCAAGAAATTCGAATATATAAAAACTGTAAGATTAAAAAGCTTTCTATTTCCCTTTAAGCTTCGTTAATTCGTTTTCTAATTCTTTGACTCTTTTATATAAGTCAGGAAGTTGTTTGTAAACAATAAAAGATCTTTGAAATTCACGAATGTTAAATGCCGGAGTTCCCATTACAATACTGTTTTCTTCTTTTATATTATTTGGGATTCCTGCTTGAGGAACTACTTTTACACCATCGGCAATTTGGAGATGAGGGGCAACTGCTGATTGGCCTTCAAACTGACAGTTTTTTCCAATTTTTGTCGATCCTGCAATACCACTTTGAGCTGCCATAACTGTATTTTCTCCAATCTGAACATTATGCGCGATTTGAATTAAATTATCAAGTTTAGCACCTTTTCTTATGTAAGTTGTTCCCATTGTAGCGCGATCAATTGTAGTATTCGATCCAACTTCTACATTATCTTCAATAATTACATTTCCTAATTGTGGTATTTTACGATAAACATTATTTTCGTCAGGAGCAAAACCAAAACCATCGGAACCAATTATAGCACCTGCATGTACAATACAATTTTCGCCAATAATACATTCATGATAAATTTTAACACCGGAATTTAGTGTTGAATTCTTTTTAATCGTAACATTATCATCAATAAAAACATGAGGGTTTAATTTAACATTGTCTTCAACAACAACATTTTCGCCGATATAAACAAAAGGAGCTATATAAACACCATCACCAATTTTTGCAGATTCATCAATAAAAGCCAGAGAGCTTATGCCTTGTTTTACAGGTTTAGCCTGTTCTGCAAGCTCAAGTAGTTTAGCAAAACTTTCATAAGCATTATCAACTTTGATTAATGTAGTGGAAACACTTTTTTCGAGCTCAAAATCTTTATTTATTAATACTATTGATGCATTTGTAGTGTATAAGTATTTGGTGTATTTGGGGTTTGCTAAAAAAGCAAGTGTGCCCTGTTTGGCTTCTTCGATTTTAGCTACATTATTTACTTTTACTTCAGGATTTCCAACAATTTCTCCATTTAAAAATTCGGCAATTGATTTGGCTGTAAATTCCATGTTTATTGAGTATTAAAAAGTTTAATCGCAAAAATAATATTTATATATTAGATTCATTTAATTTCTTTCGGATAACACAAAAAATATTTACGTACAGTTTTTGATAAAACCGATGTATTTAACATATCTGAAGCCTTGGCTATATCAATAATTGTTCCATCTTTATATAAAATTTGAATTTTATCGTCGAAAGCACTGTAAGCATTTTTACTAATATGATCGGTAAAAACAAAAAAATCTATTTCTTCTTTCGATAAATTTAATTTTTGTGAAGCTTCCCTTTTTAGTTTTGAAATTTTAGCATTTTCAAATGGAGTATCTTGAATTTCAATTTTTAATAATTTCCTGTTAAGTAGTCTTTCGGATAGCATAGATAGTACTTTGTCAGAACTATTAATCCATCTTTTTGCTAAACTAAAAATATCTGTATCGTCAATTGCAGAAAAGTTATTCAATAAGACTGAAAAATCAGATTTGTCTAATTGTGGATTATTTAGGAAGAATTCTAGTGCTTTTGTTAGATAAATATCTTTTTTATTTAAAGCTAAATATCTTACACGTTTGAAAATTTGTATTAATAACTGTTCTGCTGAAACAACTGTTTTATGTAAATAAACCTGCCAGTACATTAACCATCGGGCAATAAGAAATTTTTCTATTGAATGAATCCCTTTTGCTTCAACAACTAACTGATCGTTTACAACATTCAGCATTTTAATTATTCTGTCCGATCCAATTACTCCTTCCGAAACCCCGGTGTAAAAGCTATCCCTTCGGAGATAGTCAAGCCGGTCAACATCTAACTGGCTTGAAATTAGTTGATGGAGGAATTTTTTATGATATTGATTTTTGAAAATTTTTATTGCCAGGCTTAGCTTTCCATTATATTCTTTATTCAACGATTCCATAAATAACAAGGAAAGTTCCTCGTGCCCGTATTTTTCAACAATTATATTTTCAAGCGTGTGAGAAAAAGGGCCATGTCCAATATCATGCAGTAATATTGCCAGCGTAACTGCTTCTTCTTCGTCATTTGTAATTTCAATATTTTTTGATTTGAGAACATTTATAGCTAGAGTTAATAAATGAAC
>JAUVUS010000395.1 GCA_030600865.1 Bacteroidales bacterium
ACGTTTAGTCGATAGAGCTTTACGTCCATTATTTCCGGAAGATTTTCATGCAGAAACATTTGTTAATGTACAATTAATTTCAGCAGATAAGGATATTATGCCTGATGCATTAGCTGGTTTAGCTGCTTCTGCTGCACTAAGTGTTTCTGATATTCCTTTTCACGGACCAATTTCTGAAGTACGTGCTGCTCGTGTTGATGGTCATTATATGATTAATCCGACATTTGAGCAATTAGAAAGAGCTGATATAGATATAATGGTTGCTGCAACTATCGATAATGTTATGATGGTTGAAGGTGAAATGGATGAAGTTTCTGAACAGGATATGTTACAAGCCATTAAATTTGCACATGAAGCAATAAAGATGCAATGTAAAGCTCAATTGGAATTAGCTGAAGAACTGAAAATTGTAAAACGTGAATATTCACATGAAACTAATGATGAGGAATTAAGTAAAAGAATTCATGATGAATTGTACGATCAGGTTTACGAGATAGCTAAATCTCAAAAAGCAAAACACGAAAGATCTGAAGCTTTTAAAAAATCAGAAGAAGATTTTGTTGAAAAGTTACAAGCAGAGAACCTGTCTGCCGACAGGCAAGATGAAGAGGAAGAAGTTAATACTAAGTTGGTAGCAAAATATTTCCATGATGTAGAGAAAAAAGCGGTTCGTAATCTGATATTAAACGAAGGTATGCGATTAGATGGCCGTAAAACTAATGAAATACGTCCTATATGGAGCGAAGTTGATTATCTTCCGGCTGCTCATGGTTCAGCTATATTTACTCGTGGAGAAACACAATCTTTAACAACTGTAACTTTAGGAACAAAACTAGACGAGAAAGTTGTTGACCAGGTATTAGTGCAGGGAAAAGATAAATTCGTGTTGCATTATAATTTTCTACCATTTTCAACCGGTGATGCTCGCCCTTATCGGGGCGTAGGTCGACGTGAAGTGGGACATGGAAATCTTGCATATCGGGCATTAAAAGGAATGGTTCCTGACGGAGAAGAAAATCCTTATGCAATTCGTGTTGTTTCTGATATTTTGGAATCAAATGGTTCATCATCAATGGCAACAGTTTGTGCAGGTACTCTCGCATTAATGGATGCTGGTGTTAAAATTAAAAAGCCGGTTTCAGGTATTGCAATGGGTTTAATTATCGATACAGATTCCGGTAAATATGCTGTATTGTCAGATATTCTTGGTGATGAAGATCACTTAGGAGATATGGATTTTAAAGTAACAGGAACCGCTGATGGTATTACAGCTTGCCAAATGGATATTAAAGTTGAAGGTTTATCATACGAAATACTTTCTCAAGCTTTAGAACAAGCTAATCAAGGCAGAATGCATATATTAGGCGAAATGCTTAAAACCATATCAGAACCTAGAGCCGACTATAAACCACATACTCCAAGAATTGTACAAATAACAATTCCTAAAGAAATGATTGGTGCTGTTATTGGTCCTGGAGGAAAAGTAATTCAAGATATTCAGGAGAAAACAGGAGCAACCATTACAATTACTCAGGAAGGAGAAGTTGGTTATGTAGATATATTTGCCGAAGATAAAGATGCTATTGATGCAGCACTTAAACGTGTAAATGGTATTACTGAAGTTCCTGAAGTTGGTAAAGTTTACCAGGGAACTGTTAAATCAATTGTTGCATTTGGTGCTTTTGTTGAAATTTTGCCTGGTAAAGATGGCTTACTTCATATATCTGAAATAGAATGTCGTAGACTTGATAAAGTTGAAGAAGTATTAAAAGAGGGTGATGAGGTTGAAGTTAAAGTAATTGAAATTGACCAACGAAATGGGAAATTAAAACTTTCCAGAAAGGCATTGTTGCCTAGGCCGGAGAAAAAAAACAAACCTGACCAACCGACAGGTGGGGAAGAAAAGAAATAAATGAAAAAGCAGAGAATTATCTCTGCTTTTTTTATGTTCGAAAAACTTAGCTTTTAAGCTTACGTGTATTAATTTTGAAAACATTTATTTCTTTTATAAATTTACTGGATTGATAAATGTTAAATTTATTGATTCAAAATAATTGAAAAATAAACGTCTAACTAAGCTTTATTCTAATGAAACAAAAATTTCTTCTCATTTTTCTAGTATTTTCAATTTGGTTTTCTTCATGTACTGATTCAAAAATTGATTATCCGGAAACAAAAAAAGTTGATCAGCTTGATGAGTATTTCGGTGTTAAGGTTGAAGATTCTTATCGTTGGTTAGAGGATGACAGATCTGAAGAGACTGAAAATTGGGTTATTGCTCAAAACAAAGTTACTTTTGATTATCTGGCAAAAATTCCTTTCAGAGAGAAAATAAAAAGTAGATTAACAGAATTATATGATTTTGAAACTATGGGATCCCCGGTAAAAAAAGGAGATGCATATTTCTTTTTTAAAAATACTGGTTTGCAGGATCAGCCTGTCTTGTATATGCATAATTCGCTTGATAAAGAACCAAAAATTCTTATCGATCCAAATAAATTGTCGGAAGATGGTACAGTTGCAATGAGTAAAGATTTTGCAATTTCAAAAGATGGCAAATATATAGCATATCAGATTTCAAGAGGTGGTTCAGACTGGCACGAAATTTTTGTAAGAGATATTGAAACCGGAGAAGACCTGGATGATTGTGTTGAGTGGGTGAAGTTTTCAAATATAGCATGGTATGAAAATGGATTTTTTTATAGTCGATATCCTGCAACAAAAGAGGGTGAGAAATTATCTGGGATGAATAAATTTCATAAAATATATTATCACAAATTGGGAACTCCGGCAATCGAAGACAAAATTATATTTGAAAATAAAGATTATCCATTGAGGAATTATTTTGCTGATGTATCCGGAGATGAAAAATATTTATTTGTTTATGAAACAGAATCTACTAGTGGTAATAATCTATATGTTAAAAATTTACAAAAAAAGGATGGTTTTGTAAAGTTAACCACAGGATTTAATTATGATTATGAGGTGCTCGATCAGGTTGGTGACAATCTTATTGTTTTAACGAACTATAATGCACCAAAATATAAGTTAGTACGTATTAATGTTAATACATTAAATATAGGTAATTGGGTTGATGTATTACCGGAAAAGAAAGATGTACTGAAAGAGTGTGCCCTTGCAGGTGATAAAATCATTGCATCATATATGCAGGATGCTAAAACAAAATTGGAAGTATATAATATAAAAGGCGATTATTTATATGATATTGAATTACCAACCTTAG
>JAUVUS010000369.1 GCA_030600865.1 Bacteroidales bacterium
AATGCAATTCAACGTGCTTTACCCGAATTAGGAATAGCAAAAGAGGATTTTGCTTTTATTTCTGGTATTGGTTGTTCTTCGCGATTTCCTTATTATATGAGCACATATGGTTTTCATAGTATTCATGGTCGTGCTTCAGCAATTGCTTCTGGAGTTAAAGTTGCTAATCCCGAATTGAGTGTTTGGCAGATTACTGGTGATGGTGATGCCATGGCTATTGGAGGAAATCACTTTATTCATGCAATTAGAAGAAATATTGATCTCAATATTATTCTGTTTAATAACGAAATTTACGGATTAACGAAAGGTCAGTATTCACCAACATCAAAATTTGGATCTGTAACAAAAACATCTCCTTACGGAACTGTTGAACATCCTTTTCATCCTGGAGAATTGGTTATTGGAGCACAAGGAAAGTTTTTTGCAAGATCTATTGACAATAACTTGAAATTATGCCAGGAAATTTTTGTTGAAGCTGGTAAGCATCATGGTGCAACGGTTGTTGAAGTATTGCAAAATTGTGTTATTTATAATGATAAAACACATGCTGCGATAAGTGATAGAGAATTTAAAGACGACCGCCAGATAGTTTTACGACATGGTGAACCAATGATTTTTGGTAAAAACAAAGATAAAGGACTAATATTAGATGCTGAACATTTAAAACTTAAAGTTGTTGAATTAGGTGATAAATATTCTGAAAAAGACTTATTAGTACATAATGCTAAAGAGGTAAATCCCGGGATGCATTTAATGTTGGCTAATATGCAATATCCTGAACATCCGGTTGCTTTTGGTGTTATTAGAAGCGTTGATGCTCCAACTTATGATGGAAGTGTTGCTAAACAAGTTGAGGAGGTTAAATCAAAATCAGCTATTAAATCAGTTGATGATTTGCTTAATAGCGGAACTACCTGGAAAGTATAAAAATATGTTTGATATATTAAACGGATAAATCGAAAGATTTATCCCTTTTTTTATAATATTTACTTTTGTTAGTACAGTATCTTTAAGAAGTATCTCATTTACTGTAATTTCATTTGTTTTAAAGAATAAATACTTTTATCTGCTCTAAAAATCATTTATATTTATAACAGAATCATCCTATGATGACTTTCGTTTCATATATTAAACATGTAACTTAAGCAATATGTTTTATTAAAGATAATTCTTAAAATAAATTCAATGACTGATCAAATCAATAAAAATAATGATTTAAACAGGCTATTAGCGGAAAGTAAAGAAAGATTAAAAGAGCTGGCTTGTATTAACGAAACCACCATTATTATTAAAGAAGGTAAATCGGTTGAAGAAACACTACAGAAAATAGCCCTTAAATTGCCAAAAGCATGGCAATATCCCGAATATACTGTTGCACGAATATTATTTGGAGGTAATGAGTATAGAAGTCCGGGTTTTGAAGAAACAGATTGGTCGCAGAAACAAACTTTTCAGTCAATTGATGGTGAGGAAGGTACTATAGAAATATTTTACACGAAAGAGTTTCCTAGTATGTTGGAAGGCCCTTTTCTTAAAGAGGAAATAAATCTTATTTTGAATTTGTCGAATTTAATTTTAGGTTTTATAAATAGTATTAAAGCAAAAGATATTATTTGGAAACAAGACAAAAAGAAAGAGCAAAAAAAAGCTACAGATGAATCCTCGGTAAAAATTCTTAATAGTAGACAGTTACTGCAAAAATTTCTTAATAAGCATAATGCTGATCGTGATTTATTGCACGATTTAATGCCTTTTAAAGTAAAAGAGATTTTGCTTATTGCAAATTTATATGATGCTTATAGTATAGAAAAAGAAGGAAGATTTTCAGAGCATATTTTGGGTGAGTATCACCAGTTAAATCTCACATCTTTACCAAGGGTTACGGGAGTTTCAAATGAAGACGAAGCATTAGAAGCGATAGAAAATAAACACTTTGATTTAGTTATATTAATGATGGGAGTCGATAAAAAGACACCACTAAAAATTGCCGGTACTCTGAAAAATAAATATCCTTATATTCCTACATTTTTACTACTTAATAACAATAGCGATTTAGCAGTACTTGAAGAAGAAAAAAGAGACCTTTCTGATATTGATAAGATTTTCATTTGGAATGGCGACTCAAAGGTCTTCTTTGCAATGGTTAAACTTATTGAAGACAAGGTGAATGTCGAAAATGACACTAAATTGCGCTTAACCAGGGTAATTTTACTTGTTGAGGATTCTCCTAAATATTATTCAAGATATTTACCGATGCTTTATAAAATCATAATGGAACAAACTCAACGATTAATTGAGGATGTAAATACAGATGATTTATATAAGGTGCTAAAAATGCGGGCCAGACCCAAAATTCTACTTGCTTATTCTTATGAAGAAGCAATGGAAATATTTAATAAATATAGGGATTACTTTTTATGTGTTATTTCTGATGTTTGTTTCCCTAAGAATAACGAATTGTATGATTCTGCTGGTTTTGAGTTTATTAAATTTGTGAAGAAGAATGTACTGAATTTACCAACTGTATTACAATCATCAAATCCCGAAAATGCTAAGAAATCCTATGAGCTAAAATCAAATTTTATTAATAAAAACTCCGAAAGTTTATTACAGGATTTAAAAAGTTTTATTAATTATCATTTAGGTTTTGGGCATTTTGTTTATCGCGATAATCAGGGAAGACAAATTGCTGTTGCTAAATCAATGGCTGAGTTCGAATCATTTCTTAAAACAGTACCTGAAGATTCATTGGTTTATCATGCTGTAAAAAATCAATTTTCATTATGGCTTATGGCACGTGGAGAGATTCAGATTGCTAAAATTATTAATCCTCTTAATATTAAAGATTTTGAAAGCCCAAAACAATTGCGTGATTTTCTAATTAATATCCTGAGATTGTATAGAAATGAGCAGGATAAAGGTAAAATTGTAAATTTCAGCGAAGCAGCCGTTCAGGAAGAAAACAATATTGTTAGTCTGGCACCGGGAGCTTTAGGAGGGAAAGGGCGTGGATTAGCATTTGTCAACACACTAATTTATAATTTTAAGTTTAAAGAATTACTGCCTTTAATTAATGTTCGAACACCTAAAACCAGCTTAATTGGAACCGAAGAATTTGATATTTTTATTGAAAGTAATCATTTAGGTGAAAAGATTCATGAAATAACAGATTATCAAGAGCTAAGAAAAGTATTTATTGAAGGTGAATTATCATATTCCCTAAAGAAAAAACTAAAAGTATTTATTAAATTAATTACAAAGCCTATTGCTGTTAGATCCTCAAGTTTGTTCGAGGATAGTATTACACAACCCTTTTCGGGGATTTTTGAAACATACCTGCTCCCGAATAATCATCACGAATTTGAAGAACGTATGAAGCAGCTAATGAATGCCATAAAACTGGTTTTTGCTTCTATTTATTCGAAAAATGCAAGAAATTACTTTAAAGCAATTGACTATAAAGTTGAAGAAGAGAAAATGGCTGTTGTATTACAAGAAGTTGTTGGAAATCAGTTTGATGAGTATTATTATCCGCATATTAGCGGGACAGCTCAATCGCATAAT
>JAUVUS010000289.1 GCA_030600865.1 Bacteroidales bacterium
TCAAACCCAATATTAAAGAATGTAGAAACTATAAGAAAATACAAAGGTGTTTTCGAATCGCCTAATCCACGTAAAACAGCGCTAGTTCCATTAAATCCAAATGAAACAATTACTCCACCAATGAAAATATTAAAATAAGTTTTTGCCTGAGGCATTATTTCTTCAGGTAATTTCAGCATTCTAAAAATGTCTTCACTGAAGATTATACCAACAATACTAATTACAATAGATGCAAAAAATAAAAAGATAAAAAGGGTATCTATTGTTCTTTTAACTTTTTCTATATCTTTTGCACCAAAATATTGGGAGATAACAATTGTACTTCCGGAAGCAATACCAATAATTAAGGAAAGAAATGCAAAGATGATAGGGAATGATGCCCCAACAGCGGCTAGGGCTTCTTTACCGATAAAATTACCTACAATAATGCTATCAACAATATTATAAAGTTGTTGGAAAACATTTCCAAGTAACATTGGGAGAGCAAATTTTAGAATAAGGGAGCCTTCTTTTCCTGTTGTTAAATCTTTCATTCGGGGATTTTAAAATCTTTGCAAAACTGACTAAATAAATTTTATAATCAAAATTCCAAAATAATATAGTGCCATGCCAAGTATCAAACAACAGATTTTTTATCAATATCTCTATTAAAAAATACTTCCGAAGTTTTTAAAACTTCGGAAGTATTGCTTGTTATTAAAATTGTATGATAAATTATTTTACTCTTTCCAACTCAACTGTGAAATGCCTCATAATCGGGGCTTCTTCAAGAATATTAAATCCTTTGGTAATCTGATCTCTTCTGTCGAAGACATTTTTTAAAGCCACTGCTATAACATCCATGTGGTTATTTGTATATACTCTTCGTGGTATAGCCAGTCTAAGCAGCTCAAGAGCCGGATAACGATTCTCGCGTGTTTCAGGATCACGATCGGCAAGTAAAGTGCCGATCTCAACACCACGAATACCAGCTTCAAGATACAATTCTACTGCTAAGGTTTGAGCAATATATTGTTCTTTAGGTACGTTTGGTAAAAATTTCGTTGCGTCAATGAAAATAGCATGTCCACCATAAGGTTTTTGCACTGATATACCATAGTCTGTAAGCTTTTGACCTAAATATGCTACTTGTCTGATTCGGGTATTTAAGTAATCGAATTCTGTACCTTCGTCTAATCCTTGTGCCAAAGCGTTCATATCTCTTCCCGACATTCCGCCATAAGTAATATAACCTTCAAAAATTATATTAAAAACAGTTGCTTTTTTAAATACTTCCTCACTTCTCAGAGCAATAAAGCCTCCCATATTTACGATTGCATCCTTCTTACTACTCATGGTCATTCCATCGGCATACGAAAACATTTCTTTTACAATTTCTTTTACAGTTTTATTTTCGTAAGCTTTTTCACGTAGTTTAATAAAATAAGCATTCTCGGCAAAACGTGCTGAGTCATAATAAACAGGAATCTTGTATTTATCGGCAATCGCACGAATTCCTTTCATGTTTTCAATTGATACAGGTTGACCACCTGATGAGTTACAGGTTACAGTGAGTATAATAAAAGGAATTTTTTCCGGAGTATATTTTTTGATGGTGTTTTCCAGCTTGTTAAGATCTACATTTCCTTTAAACGGATGATCAATTTCGGTATCGAAAGCTTCATCAATGGTACAATCAATGGCTTTTGCCTTTCTGAACTCTATATGGCCTTTCGTTGTGTCGAAATGCGAATTGCCGGGAATAATGTCACCTTCTTTAATTAATGCCGAAAATAAAACATTTTCTGCTGCTCTTCCTTGATGTGTAGGAAGAAAATATTCGAATCCTAATAATTCTTTTATAGTATTTTTTAATTTATAATATGATGAAGCACCGGCATAACTTTCATCTCCAAGCATCATGGCAGACCATTGTTTGTCGCTCATGGCTCCGGTTCCTGAATCGGTTAATAAGTCAATAAAAACCTGTTCGCTTTTTAAATTAAATAAATTGAATTTTGCTTCTTTAATCCATTTTTCGCGTTCTTCGCGAGTACTTCTTTCGATGGTTTCAACCATCTTAATTTTATATGATTCTGCAAATGGAAGTTCCATAATATTAGAATTTATGATTAAACAAATTGAAAATTGATTATTTTAAATCGATGAGTTTTCTCACAAACGAGAATGTCTAGAAGATGAATGAATCTCTCTTCTTAATATTTAGGTAAACATTTTTTGCTGAAAACAATTTGTTAATAGATATTTTCATTCAGCTTAATTTGATTTGCGATACAAATATACGAGTTTCTTAAATAATTGCATAAAATTAAATACTTTTGTACAAAAGTAACAACTTAAAAATACAATTAAAGTATTAAAATTCAGTACAATAATGAGTAAACTGCTTTTGGTTTTATTATCAATTATATTTTTTAATTTCCCGTCTTATACACAAAATGCAGAGGTTGATACTCTAACTTCAATTCAAAACGGAATCTTCAAAAGTGATTCATTATCAGTGGATTCTTTAAAAATGTTAAATGATTCCATTGAATATGAATTAATACAAGATACATTAAATAGAATTTTTAATATCGCTGATACTTTATTATTAAAAGATAGTATTCCCGGTAAAACTACTTACGAATATGTGATGGATAATTTAAAAGATTCTTTGTTCTTTGATGAGCCGGATTCAATTCATTATGTTATTTACAGTTTAAATAATTTACTTAACAATGATACAATTCTTTTAAATGATACTACAAAACAGGCTATTAATAAACTTATTGATTACTCCGGGAGTCGGGAAATTAAACCTGTAATAAACTATTTGCAATTCAGATTTAATAGGTCAGAATTATTAACTGAACCGGGAGATTCTTCTTTAAGATCACTTAACGATTCAATTTATTACGCTGTAGAATATTTAATAAGAAATATTCTTGAAGATTCAGTAAAATTCTCATTTACAAATATAAATAATGACTCGATATTATTTTATGCAAAAGAAAATGAGGTAGATTCTGCTCGATTAAATTTATTTGATAACAGAGGGGAATATGCTGTTTTATGGATTAAAAAATCGGATACTAATGTTTTTGATATTTATTTGGAAGATGGGATATACCTAGAAAAAACAAAACAACGCAAAGTAATTGATCAAAGACTGGATACTGAGTTTGTTATACCAGAATTAAAGAAGATTAAAAAGGTTGATATGATTCTTCCAATTTGGAAATTCGGAGGAATTGCTGATATTAGATATAACCAAGGATATATTTCTGAATCCTGGGCTGAGGGTGGAGCAAGTAGTATGTCGGCATTGTCCATCCTAAAATATAGTGCAGATTATTCGTATGGCAAAAAAATAATTTTGGATACCGATATTGAATGCAGGTTGGGTTATTTAAGATCCGGTGATGACGATATACAAAAAAATGATGACAAACTTGAGATTAATGTAAAATATGGAATGTCAGCATTTAACGACTGGTATTATAGTGCATTATTGAATTTTAAAACACAATTTTTAAAGGGATATAATTATTCTAATGATACAACAATAGGAGTTTCAGAGTTTCTGTCTCCCGCATATTTGATTTTTTCTTTGGGTTTGGATTATAAACCAAGCAATAAACTTACAATTTTATTTTCGCCCATAACATCAAAATTTACAATTGTATCTGATACGGTTAATTATGATCAAACTCGTTTTGGAGTTGGTGAAGATGAAATTATTAGACAAGAAATCGGGGCTTATGTTAAAGCAGTTTCTAAGATCAAATTTAGAGATAATATATCACTTTTAAACAAAGTTAATTTCTTTACAAATTATTTAAATAACCCTCAAAATATTGATGTCGATTGGGAAGTAGATCTTGCAGTTAAATTAACAGATTATATTAAAATGTCGGTTAATGCACATTTTATTTACGATGATGATGTGGAAATACCGGTAATTGAGGATGGTGTAGAGATAGGTAAAACTAAAAAAGGACAGTTTAAAGAATTGTTTGGCATTGGATTTTCATATAGTTTTTAAATGCATTGGGAAATGAAAATAATACCAGATATTTAATACTTAATCAGAACTGTTTAATCTATTGATATATTTCCGGGAGAGTTCTAATTTAAAATTTTCTGCTTTTAATTGTCTTTCTTTATATTCGGCTCTGGTTTCTGACGCTTTTTTCGAATCAAATAAACCCGAACTTTCCAGTTCTTTTTGAAACTCTTCTGCAAAATAAAACTCAATAACAATTTCAGGGTTTATTTCCCATACATTAATTGTATTATCACTTGAACCGCTTATTATATATTTATTGTCAGCACTTATGTCAATATCGTTAACGGCAGTTTGTCTAAAAACCTTCATTAATTTATTTTTAGAAGAACGAATATAAGGCATAAAATGGATTTATGAAAACAAAAGCATATTCTTTGTTTTGAAAATCAAGTGGTTTAAAATGGATAA
>JAUVUS010000446.1 GCA_030600865.1 Bacteroidales bacterium
AATTCTTTAACGAAGAACAAAAGAGATTAATAACCGATGCTATTAAAGAAGCAGAATTAAATACATCGGGCGAAATACGTGTACACATCGAATCGGATTGTAAAGAAGATGTTTTAGACCGTGCTGCTTATATGTTTGAAAAGTTAGCAATACATAAAACGGAATTACGAAACGGTGTGCTTTTTTACCTGTCAATTAATGATCGAAAATTTGCTATTTTGGGCGATGCAGGAATCAATGCGGTTACACCTGATAATTTCTGGGAAGAGATCAAGGAAACAATTATTAATCATTTTACAAAGAGCGAATTTGATATTGGATTAAGTACGGGTATTAAAATGGCCGGGTTAGCTTTAAAAGAGCATTTCCCATATCAAAAAGATGATGTAAATGAATTATCAGATGAAATATCATTTGGAAATAAATAAAAGAATTATGATAAAAAGAATCAAACATATTTTACTGATATTGTTATCTGTAATTTCAATAAATACAATTGCTCAGGATTTTCCTGAAAAATCTAATCCTCCAAAAATCGTAAATGATTATACTAATTTTCTGTCAAAAGCCGAAAACCATGCTTTGGAAAATAAACTGGTACAATTTAGTTACGAATCATCAACTCAAATAGCAATTGCAATTGTTCCATCACTTGACGGTTACGATCCTGCTTCTTATGCATTTGGCTTAGGTGAATACTGGGGAGTTGGACAGAAAGGTAAAAATAATGGTATTTTAATCCTGGTAAAACCTAAATATCAGAATTCAAAAGGTGAAATTTTTATTGCAACAGGTTATGGTGTTGAAGGAGCCGTTCCAGATGCTATTACCAAACGAATAGTTAACAATGAAATTCTCCCGTATTTTAAGCAGGGAATGTACTATAAAGGTCTGGATGAAGCTACAAACAGAATTATTGAATTAACAAAAGGTGAATACACAGCCGATGAATATCGCAAAGCAACTAGCAGTAATCCCGCATCGGCTATTCCGGGAATTATAATCTTTCTAATTGTAATAATATTTAGTTTTGTGGG
The DNA here is from genome assembly GCA_030600865.1 of Bacteroidales bacterium. GTDB lineage: Bacteria > Bacteroidota > Bacteroidia > Bacteroidales > UBA12077 > UBA12077. Next base: position 1,038 of record JAUVUS010000446.1, read on the forward strand.
AAGAGCAAGACGCGCACGTCATTACTCTGTTGGCCATAATGTTCCGTTCTGGATTGCAATGGGTATGATGAGTTCTAACAGAAGTCACGGTGGGAGTTTTGGTAATTTCTCTTCGGGCGGTGGAAGTTTTGGTGGCGGAGGCTTTGGTGGCTTCGGTGGAGGAAGTTTTGGCGGAGGTGGTGCCGGTGGAAGTTGGTAAATTTAGTAATGAGATTTGAGTAATTAGATCATTAGATATTCTAAAATATATTAAATCCTGCAGTTTAACTGTGGGGTTTTTACTTCATACTCAATAGTTTACAGAATATGTTTTAAAACCTGATATTTCTCCTTTTTTTTAGTGAAAATTATTCCTAATTATGCAATTGTAATTAAATAATACCGATTGCATTTCAAATTGTCGTATTTGTTCATCCATGTCAGATTTCAAATACTCCTTTAAAATTGCATCGGCAGTAACCAGATATATTAATACAAAACAATTAAATAACTAATAATCATAAAGATATGTTTAACAAATTAATCGCAGCAATATTGCCATTCTTTCCTAAGAAGTTTGTTTGGCTGTTCTCAAAACCATACATTGCAGGAGAAACTGTAGAAGATGCAATTAAAGCATCAAAAGATCTTAACTCTAAAGGTTGCATGGTAACCATTGATATTTTAGGTGAGTTTATTGAAACGCTTGAAGAAGCTGAAGCTAATACAAAAGAATACATTGAATTAATTGAGCGTGTTGAACAGGAAAAAATTGATGGAAACTACTCAGTAAAACCTACTATGTTTGGTCTATTAATCGACAAAGATGCTTGTTACAAATACATTCGTGAAATTGTACTAAAAGCAGTTGAGTATAATAATTTTATTCGTGTCGATATGGAAGATTCTCCAAGTACAGATATGGAAATAGAGTTATTCCGCAAATTAAAAGCTGAATTCCCTAAAAATGTTGGTTTAGTATTCCAATCGTACATGAAGCGTACACATCAGGATATTAAAGACTTAGCTGACATTCACACTGAAGAAGCTCCAAACAATTACAGAATTTGTAAAGGTATTTATGTTGAACCTGCTGAAATAGCTTTTAAAAAATATGAAGAGGTTAATGAGCATTTCTTACAAGACATTAAACTTTGTTTAGAGAACGATTATTATCCTGGAATTGCAACGCACGATAAACCAATTATTGAAGGTTCATACAAATTGATTGAAGAATTAAATGTTCCAAAGGAAAAATATGAATTCCAAATGCTTTATGGTGTTACACCAAAATTACGTCAATCAATCCTTGACAAAGGACATCGTATGAGAGTTTATGTTCCTTATGGAAAACAATGGTTCGGATATTCAACCCGTAGATTAAAAGAAAATCCTAAGATGGCTAATCATATTATTAAAGCGATTTTCTTTAAAGGATAAATTAAAAGATACAAGTAAAAAGTTTAAAGATAAAAGTAAATCCCGAATCGTTTGATTTGGGATTTTTGTTTTTTAAGTTTTTTCTACTTTACAAGCCGTAAGTTTAAATGCTGCAATTTTTGAGAAAGGATCCAGATCGCTACGAGTCAACCTGTTTACAGGCGATTCTGAAAAATGCCATGGCATAAACAATTCGCCTTCGGCAACATGATCGCTGGACTGCAAGGTAGTTTCCAGTTCACCTTGTTTTGATTTTACCTTCACTCTTTCACCATCTTTAAATCCAAATTTTATAACATCG
>JAUVUS010000325.1 GCA_030600865.1 Bacteroidales bacterium
AAAAAGTAATTCATTTTTCTATTCCGGTAATGGTAGGTGCTGCAGGATATTCATTTTATGATACAGATTATGATTACTGGTACGATTATAATGAAGTTGATAATTCAGCTGCTTTTATTGTTGAGCCGGGTGTTAATATAGAATTAAATCTAGTTAGATTTATTAAATTCAGCACTGGTGTATCATATAGATTAGTTTACGGAACAAATTTTGATGTTGTAGATATTACAAATGAAGAGCTTTCAGACTTATCATTTAACGCATCTATTAAGTTTGGGTTATTTTAATATAGGATTCTTTTCATAGAGTCATATAAAGTGCTAATTGAATAAAGGCTGTCTGTTTAGGCAGCTTTTATTTTTAATTGCTTAATTTCGTTCCTGACGGAACTGGTAAATAATACGAATTAGAAGATCTTATTCGTTAGGAATTGACTTTATATATCAAGAAATTTCAAATAAAAAGTCCCGTAGGGACGAAATAGATATTATAATGAACGAAATTAAAACAATAGGTATAGTAGGAAGTGGTAAAATGGGATCAGATATATTTAATTATTTGTCTGATTTTGAATATGAAATAATGTGGTTTACACGAAATTCCGACCATAAAGAAGTACTTCGGAATACTTACCATAAAAAAATAAAAAGACAGCTAAAGCATAGCATTATAAGTCAGGAAATATTTGATATAAGATATAAATACAGAATAACTAATAATCTGACAGATTTATCGGAATGTGATTTAATTATTGAATCAGTGATAGAAGAACCGGAAATAAAATCTGTATTGTTTCAAAAACTTGATGAAATAGTTAAACCGTCGTGTATTTTAGCTTCAAATTCATCGTCAATTTTACCAACTGTGTTATCTGAAAGTGTACAAAGAAAAAATAGAATACTTGGCTTACATTTCTTTTACCCTTTAGCTTTTAAAAATGTGGTGGAAATAATTTCGTCTGAATTTACTGATGATATAACTGTTGAAAAAACCAAATTGTTTTTAGATGATATAAAAAGATTTTATATTGAACAAAATGAAGATAGTGCTTTTGTTTTAAATAGATTGTTACTTCAAATTCAGATAGTTGCTTTTAAATTATTAAAAGAAAATGGATTAGGATATAAGCAGTTTGATGATATTACAAAACAGCTTGTTACCGAATTTGGATTATTTGAAATGATGGATCATGTTGGACATAATACAATGTACAATGCCATTATGAATTATTCGAGAATGGATTCGGATAAAAAGAAATATGAACCATTGCTAAGTGAACTAAAAAGGCGTTACCCTGATTCCGGAAAAAATACAAGTAATTTGTTTTACGACACCGATTATGAAGTACTGGATATATCTCAAAAAACAGAGCACGAAATTATAAGTAAATTAAAGGAAACTGCTGATAAATATTTAAAAAAGTATTCAGAAGAATACCAGATTAATTTATTTAATCTAAAGAAAGGTATTGAAGAGTTTTGCGGAATTATGTTGTAAAACTGATTTTGTGTACAAACCCTATATCATATTTATCATTTATTTTGTTATTTTTGGGGTCAGAATCACCTAATTTGTAAAGGATTAATAATAGATGGCTAAGAAGGTAGTTGTTACCGAGGTTAATATGCTGACAGCATTAGGCCTTGATTGGGAAGAAACCTGGGGAAATATAATACAAGGAAAAAGCGGGACAAAAAAAATATCTTTGTTTGATGCATCCGAAAATCAAACACAAATTGCTGCCGAACTTCCTCTTGAGTTTGCTGAAAAATCAGCATCAATAATTAAAAAGCGTGTTTCAAAACAAATGACGCGTGTTACACAAATGTCATACGTTTGCGCTATAGAAGCCATTGAAAAACACAATATTGATTTTGATAACTTAGACAAAAAGCGGGTTGGTGTTATCTTGGGTGTTGTAAATACTGGTGATTCAAGTGCAGAGCACGGAACAACTTCTAAAAACTTGATTCTAAAACGAATGAACAATGCCATGTCGGCTTGGATTGGAATGCGCTACAATATCGAAGGGCCAAACTTTACAACCTCTTCGGCATGTTCTTCATCGGCTTTTGCTATTGCTTTGGGCTACGATGCTATAAAAGCCGGACGTGCTGATATGATGATTGTTGGAGGTGCTGATTCAATTATAAATAAAGAAGAAATTGATGGTTTTAATGAGATTTATGCTCTTTCCGTTGAAAATGATAAGCCTGAAAAAGCAAGTTGTCCATTCTCAAAAAATCGTGACGGATTTGTTATTGGCGAGGGTGCTGGTATTGTGATCCTGGAATCAGAAGAATCTGCAAAAGCTCGTGGAGCTAAAATTTATGCTGAACTGGTTGATTATGCATTTACCAATGAATCGTATAATATTATGGCTCCAAAACCCGATGGCGAAGGAATGGCAGATACAATGAAGCTTGCCATTAAAAATGCCGGTATATCGCCATCTGATGTGGATTATATTAATGCACACGGAACTTCAACCATACTAAACGATTTATACGAAACACAAGCTATTAAAAAGGTGTTTGGAGATTATGCGTATAAAATACCAGTTTCATCTACAAAATCGATGACCGGTCATACGATTGGAGCTGCGGGTGCAGTTGAAAGTATATTTAGTATTTTAGCAATAAAAGACGGAATTATTCCGCCAACAATAAACCTCGATGAACAGGATCCTGAGTTGGATTTGGATTATGTTCCCGATAAAGCACGCAAAAAAGATTTAAATATTGTTTTAAGCAATTCATTTGCTTTTGGTGGGCATAATGCTACTCTTGTGTTTAGAAAGTATAATAATTAGTTTCAAGTTCCAAGTTTCAAGTTTCAAGTTCCTGGTTTAACTCTATGCAGTTCCCGTTTTAGACGGACAAGCTGTCGAACTTACTGCACTTTGTTCTAGTTCCTGATAAGTTGGTTTGATATCTCCCATAACACAATATATTTCAGCCTAACAGCTTGAACTTCACTTAAATGCTTTTTACAATTCATGTATTATTAAATTAAAAGATAAGGTAACAAAAGAATTCTTTTGTACTGGTAATAAAAAACATAAAGCCGTACAGTAAAAAAATACTAATTTAGTTGTACAATGTAGAACAATGTTGTATATTAGAGAAAAATTTTAATTATGACATATTTTACAGATGTTAAAGAGAAAAAAGATTTAAAATCTAAGTATCGAAAATTATCGTTAGTAAATCATCCGGATAAAGGAGGAAAACTAGATAAAATGCAAGCAATTAATGCAGAGTACAATATACTTAAACATACTTTTGGTATATTCCCTAAGAACCTTAAAAATATTATGGTTGGTAATTTTATTAATGTAAATAAATCAACTTGCGTAGTAACTAAAGTAGAAGATAAGTTGTTTATTGCTAAATCTTTTAATACAAATAGAGTTGCAATGTTTGATAAAGATACGGGATATGGTGTGTTTAACTTTAAAATTAGGGCATATGCAAACTAATACAAGAAATAGCACAGAATTAAAAATCCATACCGGTTTCAGGCTTACTAAGAATAATTATAAACTTTTAGAAAATCTCGAAAAAGATTTAGGTATTAATAAAACAAGTGTTGTTAATATGATTCTTTCGTTAATTGAGAAAGATAAATCTATTCTTATTAATCTTATAAAATCAGCAATTACAAAATAATTTATTAACAACTATAATTATAAGTTTTGGTTTAGGAATAAGTTTATAAATAAAGTGAATCAATTAATCAGTAAGTCAAAACCACCAACTATTAACTATTTTTTCTTCCTTTTATCAATAAACACAATGGTTGGTATAAGAATAGTAGCCGATTTCGGAGCACAAATCTTTTAATTTACGATGAACTTGATGTGAGCTAGACCCTTGAACCTGCCTGCCGCCTGCCGGCTAGGCAGGGCAGGCAGGTTTACTACTATCTCGGCAATTAAATATACCACGTGTTATCCAATGTAATTTTTCTTCATAATATCAATTAAAGAAATTTATATGGATATTCTTTGTTGCGTTTTTGGAATGAAATAATTTTCTGATTTTGAATTATTCCACTATTTATTTCTATTGCTTTTGATATA
>JAUVUS010000057.1 GCA_030600865.1 Bacteroidales bacterium
GGTTGGAATGGAGTAGAAAACCCTGAAGGGAAAGCATTCTTTGCCATGGTATTTGAAGCTATCGGACATTCTTCCGGCGCTGCTTCCGTATTATATTCTGTTATTATTGCATTATTTGTAAGCTCGGTTTTGTATGCAGTTCAAAAGTTGCTTACAGGAAAAGAACTGATTGATCTTGCATTAAAAGGTATGTCAGGGATGATTCCTTTATCATTCCTGATGGTACTAGCTTTTGCTATCGGCAATTTATGTAATGATCTGGGTACCGGGCAATATATAGCATATGTTTCGGAAAGCTGGTTGTCGCCTCACCTGGTGCCTTTTATCATTTTTCTGGTAAGTTGCTTCATTGCTTTTTCAACCGGCACCTCATGGGGCACATTTGCTATTATGATATCCATTGCTGTTCCTGTTGCACAAACACTCGATGCTAATGTTTACATGGCTATTGCTGCTGCTCTGGGTGGAGGTGTTTTCGGCGATCATTGCTCTCCTATATCCGATACCACTATCATTTCATCCATGGCTTCAGCCAGTGACCATATCGATCATGTCAAAACGCAGCTTCCATATGCCTTAACAGCAGGACTTATCACAGCACTCCTTTACCTGGTACTGGGGTTTTTAATATAACCTGGACTCTTACAGAAACCGGGTTTTTTAGTTTGGGTGGATGATGGTCATCTAACCTATCGATCTGCATGCCTTGAAACCCTTTAATTATAGTCTTAATTAAAAAAACCGTATATTTGTTTACATAGATTTACACTAATTAAGTTAGAAAATAGTTAGAAAATGAATGTACGGTTAATGATTGAAAAAAATAAAACCAATAATTCTGGTGAATGTCGGATTTATACTGAGGTTAGCATTTCTAAAAAAGATGAAAAGAAAAGAATTGTACGTATTCCTACAAATTACAAAGTAACCCCAACTGATTGGAGTTCTAAAAGCCAATCTTTAATTAAAGGCAAAAGTGAAGATTATTATAAGATTAATAAAGCATTATTTTCACGCAGGGAAGAAATATATAAAATAATTGCCGAATTAGAAGAAAAAGGTTCTTTTACGCTTGAAGAAATAAAGCAAAAAGCAATAAAATTGCATGAACCCGTTAGGGACACATTTTTTGATCTATATGGTAAATTTCTATTAGTCAAAAAAGAATCATTAACATTTAATGGTATAAAGGATTTCAATACACTACGATCACATTTAGAAAAATTTGAATTGTATCGAAAAAATAAAATTACCTTATCATCAATTGATAGTAAATTTTTGGAAGATTTTGAAAATTATTTGTATAAATATAAACCAAAACCAAAAGGTAAAAAAGAAAAGCAGGAAGGTTTAAGTGATGGCACAGTTATTAAAAATATAACAACTTTACGCACATTTTTAAATTATCATACAGAAAGAGATTATCCAACAAATTTAGCATACAAGAAATTTAAAATTAAACGTAAACCTGATCCACAAGTTATAACTATTAATCAGGATGAGTTTAATAAATTACTCGTTCCTGTTAATAATCCAAAATATGAAAAAGTTAGAAAATTATTTGTTTTTTTATGCTCTACTGGTTTACGATATTCTGATGGAATAAAGGTTAGAAAGCATCATATAGGAGATAATCAAATCAAAATTACAACAACTAAAACACGTCAAAAATTATCAATACCATTAAATGAAATAAGTAAAAATATATTAAAAGAAGTGGATTATGATACATCAAAAATCGCTATTAGCAATCAGAAATTTAATTATTATATCAAAGACTTATGTAATGATGTTGGAATAAGAGATATGGTTGTAAAAACGATTTTTAGGGGTAATAAAGAGATCGAAAAACCTAAAGAAAAATGGGAAATATTAAGCAGCCATCATGGTCGTAAGTTTTTCATTACTCAAATGTTGATTAATGGGATTAGACCCGAAGTAATTATGTCAATGACAGGACACGTTGATTTTAGGTCATTTAAAAAATATATTGATGTAACGGATAAAGCAAAACAGAGTGCTATGGAAACATGGAATAAAACCTTTAAGTAATGGCAGTAAAATTTCCACAAAAGATTAATCCGACAAGAAAATTAAAAATTCGATTTGATTATGCCCCAAGGGCATTGCAATATTTAATTTTTTTCGGATTAATAAAAAACAAATTTGCCTATAGTACAAATGATATTGAAAAGGATGAGCACAGTTTTATGGGTGTTAAATTTGATGATTATAACGATTGCAAGAAGTTTTTAGAAGATAATAGAATAATTTACGATGAAGTGGATGTGTCTTCATATGGGGGTGATGAGGTAGTAAAAGAATATACTGTTGTAGATTGTAAAAGATTATATGAATTAATGGAAGATCAACCAACCGATATTATAAAACACAAACTATATTCAGTTAACGAATTATGTAATTTATTATCATTTTCCAGACCAGTAATTTATAAATTAATTAATTCAGGTGAATTGAAATCAATTCATGTTAATAATAAAATAAGAGTTAAGCATCAAGATTATTTAAATTATATTAATAATTCTAACTGATTATTAGGTGAGAAATATGGCATTTTATTATCAAACATGCGTATAAATTGGTTAAATTACTATTGATCCTTATTTATTTCAATCTTGTTTATTGTTGAAAAGGTTATTACCAATACTTTCTATTAAGGGTCTGTTTTGGCATTATAATTTTTTACATTTTTTTATAACTTTCATTCCCCCCTTTTCTGTTAACCCCCATTTTTTTCTCAGAATTTTTACAATCCCGAATTTCCACAACCAAAATAATATTTCAGGATATTTTCTTCATGTTGCACCCCTACAATCATATGGGGCAGGGGGATAACGGGGGGGAAGTATTTGATACGGTAATCCATGTGTACATTATCACTTCTCTCACTATTTATATGAAAGCACATATAAATGACAACAAATATCCAAAAACCCAATCCAACATCATTCGAAGAACTTCTTGAGGGCATGACTACTAAAGGGAAGTACGATTACTTACGAATTATTTTAAGCAAGAATGATAATCGAACATTAGGGCAAAAATACCTGATGGCAACGAAACATAATTTTGGTCTGGTTAAACTCTTGGCAGTTGATTTTCAAGAAAATTTTATTCAAATGGATTTTGAGGATGTCACCACAGGAATGGTCAAGCAAATCAATTTTGATGTTGAAGATCAGGAATTCAAATTCATGCTGGTTAGCTGGAGTGATATAAAAAAGATGGTGTTGGCAGAAAATACAAACATACCTGATGATAAACTACTGGATTTTGATTATTAACTAAAATTCTGTGATTTAACCTTTTTACCATTCTTACGTATGATTTATACATTTGCAACCAATTATATTAACCATGAGCGAGAAAAATGACGATCAATTTGAATTAACTGAATTATTTCTTGTGAAGGCTGATTGGGATCGGACGTTTACTGGTACTATTAAAAGGGAACGTGATGAAGACGGGCAACCAATTGTCAGGGGTGCGGTTAAAGTTAACGGGGGGATGATATATGGTATGGCTGAAAATGAAAAAAAACTTAGAAAGTATCTTAATCAAATTTGTATTATGAAACTGGATATGGGACTTCATTATAATGCAGGTGTTTTCATTGAAATTGTTAGAACCAAATACTTTCTGAATTGAAAAATGTTTCCCTTTATAGAAATAAATTGATTAACTTGCAATTCAAACAAACTAATTCATATATTTATCATAAGAAAATCAACGTTTATTCATTGAATGAGACGTAAATTGTACAATTCATTAATTTTTATGCATAAGTAATAAATGATTTAGCATTATGATTATAAGGAAAATTCAGTATAATATTAATTATTCTCATATTCTTACTTTTAAAGAAGATTACAAAAAAATCACATCTCCATGTTTTGGATGGAATAAAGTTAAATATTCAATTGAACAAGGAAACTCTATCCATGAATCGCTAAAACTAATATTTGCGGAATATAATACGGTAATGCATTTTAGAAAAGATGGAATAACAATTATGTTCGAGGGTAATGAAACAGACTTTTTAAGTGATAGTAGCCTCATAAGAGAATTTTTTGTCATGTATGAGCAAATAACACAATTAGAGTGTTACAGTAGAACTACAAAACATGATCTTATTATTTATGCAGTTGATATTTCCAAGCAAGTAAGTGATTCTGATTACCTAAAGATTAATCCCTGTCCTGAGAAACTATTAGAATTTGCATGTGTATATACTTACGTCTGGAAAAACTACGATGTTAATATTACATTCGGAGATTTTATATTGAATGATATAGAGAAATATGAACTTTCCCCATTTAAAACAAACCATAATAAAGAATTATTTTCAGCGAAATTTGGGAAAATGTGTGAGGTTAGATTTTTGGAAGAAGAAAAAGAACCATCTTTATCGAAATTAAAAAAGATAATTCGTGATGCAAATAAGCAAATAAAACTTTTCTAATGAAAGAATTCATTGACACTAAAGAAATTGATAATAGATTATTAGGAGAGGTCGATTTAAAAGAAGAAAAAACACCTAATATCTCTGATGCCTTTGAAGAAATAGAAACGGATGAACCGTCAAATATTTCTAATATAGAAGACAAAATCAGGGAGGAAAGACTATCCCCTTTTATAAATATTAACGAAGTTTTCGATGGAGGTCAAATTTTATATAATTGGAAAAGATATAAAAGAATGACTGCTAAAATTATAAATATTCAAACCAATTATGTTGAATTAGAATGTTTAGTTGATGAGGATAATGTAATTTATAAACCTAAGATTATTGAAAAGCATCTATTAGAAGAAGTGACATTAGTAGAGGGGAACTATCTCCTCTTCAACTATTACAAGAAAGGGAATGAATGGAAAATTGAAATATTGGATGATCAGAGGTTGTTTTTAAAAAATGAGTTCCCTAAAGTTGATTTTGACAAGTTTGAGAATAGTGAATTCTTTAAAGAGGATTAAGTTTTGCTGACAATATCATTTAAAAACGTTGGACAAGGAGACACGATAATTATTGAATGGATTGATCAAGGTCGTACCAAAATTGGAATAATTGATTCTCATGTTTATAAATCCAGAAACCCTACATTAGAATATCTTAAAGCGCATAACTACAAAAGAATAGAGTTTTATCTTCTTTCACATGGTCATTACGATCATTATTCAGGGATCAGTGATGTCTTGGATTATTGTTCACAGAAAAAAATTATTATAAATATTTTTTACCATACTTTGTCAGGCACAATAGTTAAGATTTTTAAATTTTATAATAGAACTAAAAAGGCAAAAGCCGCTGAAACATTATTGCTAAATCTTGAAAAGTATTCAAAAGGCAGGAATAGAATCATCTTAAAAAGGGTTAGGATTGACTGTGAACGTCCAAATATTAGATTAAATGATTTGATAGATATTAATGTTTTATCTCCATCAGAGGTTGATTATTTCGAACTTGAAAAAACGATTGGTATGTATATTGGAGGAAAATGTAAAACCATACCCAATGCTAATAAAGTATCTACTATTTTAAAAATTATATGTAAGGATGAATATATATTACTTTCATCGGATGCCTTGAAATCAAGAATTGGGCGAATTGAAAAATTTCTTACAAATGACAAACTTATTATAGGACAAGTCCCTCATCATGGTTCAGATAAAAATCATCGAAAACAGTTTTGGGAAAATGTTGATAGAAATAATAAGTGTATAGCAGTTTTTAGTACAGGCGATGAGCTTGCCGACAAACTGCCTAATGATATTACTGTAAAGGATATCCATAGTTTAAATTATAAAATCCACTCTACAAATCAAGTTAATGGAATTTGCTCTGTGTTTGGTAATCCAATTAGGCCTATAATTTTTGATGATACAATTAGTGATATATTGGATTTCTTCTCAAGTGACGAATCCCCACAAGTCTTTTCCGAATTAAATAATGACCTTAATGGAGATCAATTATTTAATGTTTGGAATTAAATATAATTATAAATACTTACCCTGCTGATATTTAGTTGCTTTGAAATTGCAACAATTCTCTTCTGTAAATGGCAACAAGGGCACACATTTTTGAATCAGCCAATCCACAAATAATGTAGCGGAAACCAGAGAAAAATCGTTGGTGCTTTTAGATCAAAAGGAACTAATTTAATATCCCTTTTTCATTGTTATCTTGAAACAAATACAATTATTACCAGCACTGACCGCTTTCACTGTTGTATATTTACTGTAATTTATTTCATTTTAATACTTTCCGAATACTTGAATTTATTGCATATTGACAACAGATATTTTATTATGTTAGCATCCATTTATAATATATCTAAACATTAGAACATTTAGCAGGTATTCCTTTCCTTTTCTTATAATTTTCAATTTCCCTTTTTATTATTTTTATTTGGTGTACCAAATATTCATTAATTGAATTATAATTAATTAAACCTGCATTATTTGGATGGTTTTTGGTTGTTATTTCCTTAATAAATGGACTCCCGTCCAGTATTTGCTTTACGCTATAATAGTTTTTTAGTAATAAATCTAAATCAACACATTCTGTTTTTACCCTTTCACCTTCAGTATAGCCACCAACAGATTTATTCAGAAGTTTCCCAATCCACTTTTTTTTAAAATTATAAGTGCTTCCGTTTATTTCTTGGGAGTATAAATAGTCTATTCTCCTTTTTAAAAAATATATTATTAATTGTTCTATTTTAAAGGAATCTTCTTCAGATAAATTGGCATATATTTTTCTACTTACTATTTCGCCACCTTTGTTTAATATTTTAAGAAACAAACTCAGCTTCTTGTAATTGCTAAACTTTCTTTTATCTCGCACTTCTCTTAAAGAAGAAATCTTTGAATGTTGGTAATTTGTAATTTCATAAAATTCCAAAATATGTTGATTTATTCTATTTCCCTTGCCTTTACCAACATATATAATCTCGTTATTTAAACTATTTATAAGAATATATACGTAATAGTCATTATTAAAATTCTTGTCTTTGTTGGCATTGAAAATTGATAACTGTAGACTCATATAGGTTTTGTTGGGCAAAGTAGTTTATTCATTTTCACTCTCACTTATAAATTCAAGAAATCTTTTACCGAAATCAGTAGTCCGATTTGCCATTAATCCACTTGAAGAAATAATGCCTTGTAAAGAGTCACTATTATGCAATCCTGCTCGTGATAAATCGTTCCAAATCAGGTTATAAAATTCACTTCTTCCTTTAAGTTCAGGATATGCTAATTCCAAAATAGCTGAAAGTCCAGCTCTCATAAAATTTGGTATATCTCTCTTATTTACCTCAAACCAATTTGACGGATTATTAAAAAGTTTTAAAATCTTAATATGCCATACAGTAAACGTTTCAATTAAATTAAGAAAAATCTGAATCTCTGATTGTTCAGGTATATCATTTAATGCACAATTTATCAATACGTTTTGAAATAATTTTATCTTTTCTTTCTCATTAGTCCGTATTACTGATTGTGTCGTCTGGATAACAGCATCAATAAATATCGGATTGTTTTGTAATGAGTCAAAGTTTATACTACCATTTTGTTCTAATGTCATTAATCTCTCACCTATTTCAGTCATCCATTTTTCACGTCTGTTTTCAAGTGGAGAAGCTACTATAAATGATAGTAATTCAGATGCAGCTGCACCAGCTATCGGAATCGAGCCTAATCCAACTTTAGTAGCAGCATATCCTATGTCTTTAAGTCTTTCTTTTTTCATCAGTGTAATGTCTTTTTATTCCAACTAACGTCAAAGTTAATGTTTTAATATTCAGTTAATTAATATTTTTACTTTTTTGTTCTACCCCAATTTAACACCCTCTATTTCGTTAGCTGAAAAACTCAACTGTTTTTTCAATATATAGGGTGATTGCTGCAACAACGTTAAGTATATGAAAAGTAGGCGATTTCGAAGTACATATCTTTCAATTACCAAAAATGTTAAATGGGCTACGAGCCTTAATACTACTACTATCCAGCCAATTTTTATATATTGTTAGCTTGCGTTATTCTTTGTCATCTGTCAACTTTTTTCTATCATTTTTCAAATCAATGGTTGCCTTGTTGATTTCTTTTTTAATTGCGATTAATCTTTTTTTTGATTCAACCAATAATTGATAGCATTCATTCTCAATATCTGGTTTCCTTTTTTTTGGTGGAAATTCCATTAGAACTAATCTCAAAGTCCAAGAGTCTCCAATCTCTCCATTTTCAATTATTGTCTTAACAAAGTCATAATTTAGTTTCTTCTTAATTTCTTGAATATACAATGGAGTAATTTCTCTGAAAATTGTAGAAAAACAAACGTGACTTCTTTCAATCGAAGAAATTATTTCTTTATTGTCGGTTTGATTAATTAATTTATTTGTTGTAACACGGTATGGTGCATAACTCCTTGACATATCCCACAATCTTCTTAAATTTTGAGTATGTAGGTTTTTTGCTTTAATATTACTTTGCCATTGATACATTGCAAAACTAAAACTGATTATTGCAATTGAGAGACTAATTATTTCTGTTACATCCATATGATTTATTATTTTTATTTATATAATGCTTTTGAACCAATCCTTCCATTTAAGTCTTCTGCAAAAGCTATAGAATCAATTTCTTTGATAACTTTATAAATCATTTTTTCTGCTAATTCTCTATCAATTTGTTAATCGGGGGAAATAGGTTCAAAATAACGACTTATGTAGTTTTTATTAAACGAATGTTTTATTCATATTATGAAATCCCAATTTACCTCATTTTCTTAAATTATCCAATGGATTTTTATGTTGATTAGATTTTTCTGCTTAAATAAGTATAAATATTTGTTGTTTTACTGTTACTATGTGTATGCCATTTTGATATAATTCGTAGATCAATGCCTGTTACTAATTAAATAGGTAGCATATGAAGATTGTAATGCATGAGATGTAATAATTTAACGGATTGGTTTTTTGGTTTAGGTTTATTTTTTCCTAATGCTGTAGTTAATAAAGGTCCGTTTTTTAATACTGAAAATACATGGGGAGGATTATCATGGTTTATAAAATTTATGAAGTAATTCTTGCCAAATTAATTCCATTACCAAAATTTATTTTCGTAATTTTATCTGATAAAACACCCATATTATGATTATAGATGCACAAACCAATATTGTATATTTTAGTTCACTTTTAGAGGGACAGTTCCCCGAATTTTGGACTGAATTGAAAATCATTCTTGAAAAGCATTCCATTAAATGGAAATGGATTTATGATACACGTTATATCTGGTGTCGAGACTACATGCCCGTACAGATTACAGAAGATGAATATGTTCAATTCAAGTTTTTTCCTAATTACTATCTCGATCATAACTACATTAGATACCTTAAAATACAGGATGAAATGGAGTATAATCAGATGGGTAATATTAATTACGTGGATTTAATAGTGGATGGTGGAAATATCGTAAAAACAAAAGATAAAGCCATCATGACAGAAAAGGTGTTTACAGAGAACAAGAATCGGGAGA
>JAUVUS010000382.1 GCA_030600865.1 Bacteroidales bacterium
ACAGGAAAGATAAACCACGAGTTTCAATTGGAGCCAAATTAGTTGCGAATTTGCTTACTGCTGCAGGGGTTGATCGCATAATGACATTAGATTTACATGCCGACCAGATTCAAGGATTTTTTGATGTGCCTGTTGATCATCTTTACGCATCATCTATTTTTGTTCCATATATTAAGAGTTTAAATATTGATAATTTGGTTATTGCAGCACCTGATATGGGTGGAACAAAAAGAGCTAATGCATACTCTAAATTTTTGGAAACACCGATGGTAATTTGTCATAAATCAAGAAAAAAGGCAAATGTTATCGGGGAGCTTACAGTAATAGGTGATGTTGAAGGTAAAAATGTGATTATTCTTGACGATATGATTGATACAGCAGGTACTATTACTAAAGCAGCTGACATGATGATGGATAAGGGAGCTCTGAGTGTTAGGGTTATTGCTACACATGCAGTTTTATCAGGCCCTGCATACGAAAGGATTAATGATTCAAAAATATCGGAAGTTGTTGTTACGGATTCATTACCAGTAAAACCAATATCTGATAAGATAAAAGTTCTTTCTATAGCAGATGTTTTTGCTGATGTAATTAATAAAGTATATAATTATCAGTCGATAAGTTCGAATTTTATAGTTTAATGTTATACATTTGCACACCAAAATATAAAGCACATTGTAAAAAAGTGTGATGGGGAATAAGAAGCTTTTGAAATTTTTAATATTATTCTGAGTAGCACGTAATTAGAAAAAAAATGAAATCAGTCGAAGTAAAAGGTAGTTTAAGAGAAACGGTAGGAAAAACAACTTCTAAAAGTTTAAGAAAACAAGATCAAATACCTTGTGTACTGTATGGTAACGGGAAAAATGTTCATTTTCATACTCATGAGAATTCTTTCAAAGAAATAGTTTATACACCAAATGCATACCTTGTAAATATTGATGTTGACGGTAAAGTATATCAAGCAGTTTTACGAGATATTCAGTTTCATCCGGTAACTGATAAAATTATTCATGCAGACTTTTTTCAGGTTGATGAAAAAGTACCTGTCTGGATTAAAATGCCGGTTATATTAGAAGGATCTGCAATAGGTGTTTTAAATGGTGGCAGATTAGTTCAAAAGATGAGAAAGGTTAAAGTGAGCGGATTAGCAAGCGTTTTACCTGATGAAATAAAAGTTGACATTAGTGATTTGGCAATTGGACAATCGATAAAGGTTGCTGACCTTAAAATTGATGGACTTGAATTGCTAGAGCCTGAAAACGCTGTTTTAGTAATTGTTAAAACTGCTCGTGCTGTAGTAGTTGAAGAAGAAGAAGAAGGTGAAGAAGGAGAAGAAGGAGAAGAAGGAGCTGAAGGAGAAGAAGGAGCTGAAGGTGCTAAGGGAGAAGCTGCTGCTTCAGGAAAAAGTGGTGATGCCGCTCATGCAAAAGAAGCTGCTAAATAGTATT
Organism: Bacteroidales bacterium; assembly: GCA_030600865.1. Taxonomy (GTDB): domain Bacteria; phylum Bacteroidota; class Bacteroidia; order Bacteroidales; family UBA12077; genus UBA12077. The sequence continues at coordinate 1,452 of JAUVUS010000382.1, forward strand.
TAAAATAATTTAAACAGATAATTGGTTTGAAATACCTTATTGTCGGTTTAGGAAATATTGGAAGTGAGTATATAAATACTCGACATAATATTGGTTTTAAAATATTGGATGCATTAGTTAATGTATCCAATATTTCTTTTCAGGACCGACGTTATGCTTTTCGTGCTGAATATAAATACAAGGGAAGAACTTTTGTCCTTATTAAGCCAACCACATTTATGAATCTGAGTGGCAAGGCTATAAACTACTGGTTACAAAAAGAAAGACTTCATACTGAAAAATTATTGGTTTTAGTTGATGATGTTGCCTTACCTTTTGGAGCATTAAGATTACGCCCCAAAGGAGCCGATGCAGGCCATAATGGTTTAAAGGATATAAACCTTGCCTTAGGCCATCAAAACTATGCCCGATTACGATTCGGCCTTGGAAATGATTATCCTAAAGGAGCCCAAGCTCATTATGTCTTAAGCCCCTGGGCTGATGAAGAAAAAGAAAAACTTCCTGAAAGAATTAATTTGGCAATTGAGATGATTCAGAGTTTTGGAACTGTTGGAGTTGCCAATACAATGAATGAATATAATAACAAATTTTAAAATGAGCTAAAAGAAATTAAAATGCCTAAAATGTTTAACAAGTATTTTAGGCATTTAAAACTTTAGTCATTCATAAGTGTTTTTAAATTTCATATTGCCATTTCATTATGGAACACGAAGAAAACTTGCGTATAGATAAATGGCTATGTGCTGTGGGGATTTTTAAAACAAGAAGTCAGGCTTCAGAAGCTTGCAAGAAAGGGCGTATACTAATTGATGATGTTCAGGTAAAACCTTCTCGTGTTTTAAAAATTGGAGAAATTATTTTTATTAAACGCCCTCCTGTCACATATCAGTTCAAGGTTAAAGGTTTGTTGGGTAAAAGGCAGTCTGCTAAAGTTGTAGCAGATTATATTGAAGATATTACACCTGAAGAGGAAAAGCTAAAACTGGATATAAAGAAATTTACAGGATTTGAAATACGTGATAAGAGAGTTGGTCGCCCGACAAAAAAAGAACGCAGACTTATAGACGAGTTAAAAAATAAAATCTAATACGATCTTTTAAATTTGATATGATTTATTTTATAAACTGGATTGTTGGATATTTGGCATAATGGAAATTTTAATTCCATGTTTCCAATATTCCATTATTCTAATTACTCGTTAAAACCTAATTAAAAGTATTTATATCAGTTTTAGAATTAAACCAAAGTTAATTGTTTATGATAATTGCAAAACAAAAAAAACAAGAGAATATTGCTGAGTACATATTATATATGTGGCAAATCGAAGATTTAATTCGTGCTTATAATCTCAATATCGACGAGATAAATAAAAATATTGTTGAGAGATTTGACCAACCTGATTCTGTTAAAAAAGAAATTGCAGATTGGTATGCAGGGCTAATTGATTTGATGAAAGAGGAAAATAAAACAGAATCTGGTCATTTGCAGTTTATCCAAAATACAATAAATGATTTATATGAATTGCTCTTACAATTATTAAAATCACCTGATCAATTAGACTATATTGAAGTTTATAATAAAGCAAAAATAGGTATTACCGAATTGATGAATAAATCAAAGGGAACCGTTGAAAATGAAATTGAGGCTTGTTTTAATGGTTTGTATGGTTTATTAATGCTTCGTTTACAGCAAAAAACTATTAATCCTGAAACTGCGAATGCAATGACTGCTGTAAGCAAGCTGATAGCTCTCATTAGTAAAAAATTAAAATTGGTAGAGGAGGGGAAGATAGAATTATGAGCATAATTCAAAAAGGTAATAATAAGGATCAGCAGAAAATTAGGGTGGCTTAGGCATAAATTTTAGCAAGTCTAAAAAGGAAAAAAGATATATCTGTCACACCTCTTTGTGTCGCTCTGAAAGCTTTTATTTTAGCATTAAAAGATTCTG
>JAUVUS010000153.1 GCA_030600865.1 Bacteroidales bacterium
CCACGAATCAGGTTGTGAATAGAATCAATATCTTCTTTCCAGTTTATTTTACAATCGTTTTTAAAAATTTTTGGAGCGTATTTAGTTTCTGTTTCGTGCTTAATTAAATCTTCTTGTTTTAATTGAGGATAATTGTTTTCAATAATGGAATCAACAGTTTTTATAACAAGATTAGCACCTTTGTACATTAATTTGTCATGAATACTGCCAGCATTATCATCATTAGAAATTGGAACTTCTTCTTGAAAAATAATATTACCAGTATCAATTTCGTGTTTAAGAAAAAAAGTTGTAATTCCGGTTTTTTTATCTCCATTTATAATTGCCCAGTTAATTGGGGCTGCTCCTCTGTATTGAGGCAACAAAGATGCATGAAGATTAAAAGTTCCAATACTTGGCATGGTCCAGACTACTTCGGGAAGCATTTTGAATGCTACCACAATTTGTAAATCCGCTTTTAGTATTTTAAGTTTTTTTAGAAATGATTCGTCACGGAATCTTTCGGGTTGTAGAATATTTAAATTTTGACTCAGAGCATATTTTTTAACTGCCGATTCTTGAATTTTTTGTCCTCGACCAGCAGGTTTTTCAGGATTAGTAATAACTCCAACTATATTATACTTATTTTCGACTACTTTTTTTAGTGGCTCAACGGCAAAGTCGGGAGTTCCCATATACACAATTCTTAAATTGCTCTTATCCATTTTAAACATGTTTTATTTACTTTTGAACAAAAGTATTAAATATATCTTTTAAACTTTATATTTTATCAAAAGTCATAATTAATAAATACCAAAATGAATAATAAATTTAATTGGCAAAGTTTTATTAGTATTGGGTTGCTATTGTCATTTCTTATAATGCTAGTTTCAGGGATTGTGTTATATATAGCACCAGAAGGGAGTTTGTCGAGATGGATCGGCTGGGATATTTTAAATCTTTCTAAAAAACAGTGGGAGTACCAACATACTATTTTTTCATATCTTTTTATATTGTTTTCAATTTTTCATGTTTTTAAAATTAACTGGAGTTATCTAATCTCATATTTTGTTGTTGAAAAATTTAAAATGATAAATCTGAAAGAAATAATTGTGGCAGTTGTAATTACGGTCTTTATTTTTATGGGAACACTTTTTAACTGGAGCCCTTTCAAGAATGTTATTCAGTTTGGAAATAAAATTTCAGATAGTTATGCTGAAGATATTGAAATGCCGAATATTCCTGATGCGGAAAAACTATCATTAAATGATTTTGCCCTAAAAGCATTTAATATTTCATATACAGATTTAGTAAGCAATCTTGAAAAATTTGATTTTGATAAAGTTGATGAAAATAGCACAGTAATAGATTTTTGTAATCTGAATAATATTACTCCTGAAGAGTTTTATTTATCTTTTCTATGAGATTTTATATTCACAAGCTCAAGTGCATGCCCCATTTTTTTCTGCTTTGTTTCTAAATAAAATTTGTTGTACTCGTTCGGTTCTATTTCCAAAGAAATATTTTTAACAATCTCCAGTCCGTAGGCTTCGAGGCCTTTTCTTTTGATAGGATTATTCGTTATAAGTTTTATTTTTCCCAGTCCTAGTTCTCTTAAAATACTGGCACCTACACCATAATCTCGTTCATCATCTTCGAATCCAAGCTCAATATTAGCTTCAACAGTGTCCATTCCTTCTTCCTGTAACTTGTAAGCTTTAATTTTATTAAATAAACCAATTCCTCTTCCTTCCTGATTCATATAAAGAACAACTCCTTTGCCAGCTTTATCAATTTTTCTCATTGCTTCGTGTAATTGTTGTCCACAGTCGCAGCGCATTGATCCAAAAATATCTCCGGTAACACATGAAGAGTGAACTCGTACACAAACAGGTTCTTCTTTAGTCCATTCGCCTTTAATAAGAGCAACATGTTCAAGTCCATTAGATTTTTGCTTAAAAGGAATTAAATCAAAGTTACCATATTCAGTTGGAAGTTTAACCCGAACGCCTTTTTCAATAAGGCTATCTTCGTTTAATCTGTATTTAATTAAATCTTCAATAGAAATAATTTTAAGATTAAATTTCTTGGCAATTTTAAGCAATTGAGGCATACGTGCCATTGTACCATCCTCATTCATTATTTCAACTAGTGCTCCTCCAGGCTTTAATCCCGCAATTTTTGTGAGATCAACAACCGCTTCAGTATGCCCTGCTCTTCGAATTACTCCACGCTGTTTGGCTTTTAACGGGAAAATATGTCCCGGACGGCCAAGGTCTTCCGGTGTGGTGTTGGAATCAACTAAAGCTTTTATTGTTTTTGCACGATCAGAAGCAGAAATACCGGTAGTACATCCATGACCGTTTAAATCAACCGACACGGTAAAAGGTGTTGCATGTAAAGCGGTATTATTTCCTACCATTAATTCAAGCTCCAGTTCTTCGCATCTGTCTTCCGGTAGTGGAGTACAAATCAAACCTCTCCCATGAGTAGCCATGAAATTTACAATTTCAGGGGTGATTGTTTCTGCGGCAACAACAAAATCACCTTCGTTTTCACGATCTTCATCATCAACTACTATGATTACCTTCCCAGCTTTAATATCCTCAATAGCCTCTTCGATGGTATTAAGTTCACTTTTGATATTATCTTGATTATTAGACATCTTACTACAATTAAAGGAAAATTTGTTTTGCAAAAGTATAATAAGTGTTTAAATTTCCATAGAAAAGGCATTATAAATTAGGACTGATTTTCTCTTTTTGATCTTTCCCAGTTTATCGACTGTTTTTTTCTTACAAATCGTATTAAACCCATAACTTCTGAAAGATTCATAATAAAGAGATAATAAGGGGCAAAGAATAATTTCAGCTTTGTTTTTTTTGATTGTAAAACAGCTCCTGAAATTACGAACAGATAAAATAAAATTTGCAGATAGAATATTATAGTATAAAACCCATTCCAGTTTTCATTTGTTGCAATATATAAATTTGTAAAGAATAAAAGTAAAATAGAAATTGGAACCAATGTCCATCTAATAACTTTATGTGATAGGTACTGAAAAGTTAAAATAGGTTTTCTAAAAGGGTTAAGCAAGCCTTTTAACCTGGTTATAGCTTGAAAACCACCATAAGCAATTCTGGTTTTTCGTTTTAATTCTTCATGAATATTAATCGATGCTCCTTCTGTAGCAAAAGCTTTTGGAGCATACTTTATATTGTATCCTTTTTGTGCAATACGTAATGAAATAATAAAATCATCAAGGATAGTATCATGCTCAATTTCATTGTACAACTCCGTTCGAATAGCAAATAATTCACCAACAGCACCTATGGCGGAATTTATTTTTGATTCACATTTTTTAATGAAAGATTCATATTTCCAGTAAATTCCTTCACCTGCGTTAACAGCATTATCCTTATCTTTTGTTATAATGCGTTTTTCCCCTGCAACACAACCTACAACTGAATTTTGAAACTCACTTACAATATGGCGAATAGATTGTTTATTTAGTATTGAATTCGCATCAGAAAAAATAACAATTGGAGTTTTTACAAAATTCATTCCCCGGTTGATTGCACCAATCTTCCCTTTACGGTCAGCATTATGATATACTTTTATATTATCATATTTATTTAAAGCTTCGGGAGTTCCATCATTTGATCCATCGGTGATCCATATATGATGTAATTTTTCTTTTGGGTAATCTAAAGAAAATGAGTTGGCAACTTTTTTATTGACAAATTCAATCTCATTGTAAGCTGCCACGAAGAGCGTTACATCGGGCTCATAGGTGCTATTTTGATTTTTCTTATTACTAAGCGTAAATAATTGCACCAATAAACTTACAATGTATATCAGAAAAGGATATCCAATATATGAATATAAAATAATTAGTAAAAGTGTCCAAAATAAGATATACACGGTATTATTTTATAAAATTTAAAATATCAGTTGCAATTTTTTCAAAATCATAATGCTCTTTTACAAATTTAAATGCATTTTCTCCAATATTTTTTTGTAAACCAATATTATTTAAAACTGAGATTACAGAATTGGCAAAATCATGATCGTTATTTGCTAATAAAATATTTTCATTGTGTAAACAGTCAATTCCTTCAGCAGCAGTATCTGTAGCCACAATGGCTTTTTTTAATGCCATACTTTCAATAATTTTGACTCGTATACCACTTCCTGAAAATAATGGTACAATAATAGGCCCCGGGTTTTGAATAAATTCATAAGCATTTTTTACTTCTCCCAGGTAATTTATGTTGCTATGATTAAATCTTCTGACTAAGTATTTGGGAGCATTTCGTCCGGCTATATTAAGTATAACATCAGGGAATGATTTTAAAATTACTGGAAAGCAATGTTTAATAAACCATAACAATCCTTCTTGATTTGGAATCCAGTCAAGGGCTCCGATATAATTAATGAAATGATCCGTATCTGAGTCGATTTCAACATATTGATCTTGAATATTCTTTAAATCAATTCCAAAAGGTGAAGTTTTAACAGGTTTGGTGTTGCCTAATTCTTTATAAATTTTCGCATCGGATTCGGAGATAGGGATTAAGAAATCATAGGTATTGAGCAAATTTCTTTCTAGTTTTTTCAATCGTTTAAATATAGATTTGAAGTATAATTTTTTAATTAACGATTTAGTTTCTTTGTAATTTCTCTCCCATATCTGGTATTCAATGTTGTGAGGTCTGTATAGAATGCTTCCTCCAAATATATTTCGAATGGTGTTAATATATTGAAGTGAATATAACCCTTCGATCTGAATAAAATCAAAGGAATTATTAATCAATAAATTGATAAGTTGTGAAACAAATTTTTTCGAAACAAATCGTTTGGCAATATAAGGTTTATTCGAGAATAGTAGATTTAAAAGAAGCTTGAAAAAAGATATTTGCGTATTGATATTAACTCCAGATATTTTAAGAGAATCTTTATATTCACTCTCTATTGTCTCATAATTATTGAAATGCTTATGAGTTATCATATTTAAAAGATGAACCTGGTGACCGTTTCTAATATAAGCCTTTGACAAACTTAAAATCGCCAGTGAGCCACCATCAGGAGGGTATATTGCTTTATTTGCAATTTGTAATATATTCATTTATTACGATTTCTTGGATAATCTTTCAAAAAGCCTTTTAAAGAAAAGTAAATATGTATCAGCATTTAATATCACAGAGTCTGTTGTGGCTTTGTAAGTGAGAAAGATCCCCAAGGGCATTAAAATAAATGACGATAACCACATACCAATGTAGGCAGACATTACTCCCTCTCTTGCAAATTTTTCTCCAGAAATAGAAATGATATAATAAAGGATAAAAAATAAGATTGCAATTACAACTGATGTTCCGAATCCACCTTTGCGAATAATTGCACCAAAAGGAGCTCCGATAAAGAAAAACACTAAACATGCAAAGGGAAGGGTTAATTTTCTGTGCCATTCAATTTGATGTCTGCGAATTCGTTCAGCTTTATGGTTAAATTGTTTTTTTGAATTTGTAATATTATTCTGAGCCGCTCTGGCATAAGTTAATGCATACTTAACAGCATCTTCTTTAACTTTGCTTTTCTGAGAATTATATATACTATCAAGGTTAAAGCTATGCGATGAAGTATGTAATGAATCTGATTTGGAATTTTGTTTAATTTTAATAGTTGAATCCTTTTCTTGTGTTACAAGAGTTCTTTTAATTTTATCAGGTAGTGCCGGTTTTATTTTTGGCTTCTTTTTCTGTGCGTCGATTAAAAGTTTCTCTTTCTTAAAATAGTTGCCGGTTGAGAGTGTTGAAGCAAATCTTTTTATTTGTTTATCATATTCATTCTTTAATGAATCTTCGGCATATTCAAGTTGCTTAAGGTTCATCATCTGATAATTATTCTTAAACAAATCATCATCGCTGCGGCTAAAATCTAATCCTGTTAGTTCAAAAACAACTACTTGTTTTTCAAATTTTTGTCTTCGGTGTGGGTATGTTTTGTCTTTTGGCCTTCGGTTTTTCTTTGTCTCTTCAATTTCCTCAAAGGTATATCCATCATACAAAGTCAGGATCAGGTTTTGTTCATCGGCTGTCATTCGCATATAACCTGAATCAGCAATAGTCACTTGTACATTATTTTTATTTTTGCTATGATCATAAATCATAACATTTTGTAAAAGATTTGTTTTATAATTTTTCTTTGCAATTTTAATACTGTAACCTTCAATTCCATTATAAAACATCCCTTCTTTAATTTGTAATTCGGGACGTTGATTTTTTACATCATAAATTAAAGCTCCGGTCTTTAAGTTTGTATATGGTATAACATAATCTGAATAATAAAAAGCCCCCATACTAATAATTATTGTTAAAAGTATTAATGGAGTCATAAATCTTTGTAAAGAAACACCGGCAGATTTAATTGCTGTTAACTCAAAATTCTCACCCAGATTACCAAATGTCATTATTGATGACAAAAGAACAGATAATGGTAAAGCCATTGGTACTAGTCGTGCTGAAGCATA